>JANYDM010000041.1 GCA_025363575.1 Betaproteobacteria bacterium
CATGGCCGCGGCGATGCGCGGCCGGATGGCTTGTTAGTGCGCGCAATGATTTGCGCATACGCAGCGCTGCTTCCCGGATCGCCGCGTCGCCGCATGTCGGCAGAGCCGGCGGCGCATGCCATTCGAGCACTCGGCCTGCGATGTAGGGGAGGTCGCTGTGCAGACGCAGCGGCGGCGCGATGTTCCACAACAAACGCAGCCAGTGCGCCAGTGTGGTGCTTATCGCGTCGAATGTCGGACCGGCCGCCATCGTTGCACACGGCGAGGTCATCGCTCAGCGCATGCGCAAGGCAACGTCCGGTGGGCAACGCCTCAAGCCGAACTGATACTTGCCAAATTAGCCGGTGGGGCAGCCACGGCAGATGAGGCGTCTGACGCTCTCGAAATTACTGCATGGCCGGCAGTCGAACTCCCCGCTGCCGTGCGTGCATGGGTCGCACGCCATGCGCCGGATTCCGTTGCCGAGCCCAATGACAACATCGTCGTCGCGGCGCATGAACTAAAAATCCGGTTCCGCCTGCTCAGCCGCGTAGCGGTAGATGAAATTCTGCTCGTCATCCAAGAGGCGGCGCCGGTTGAAGTCGAGCGCACCGCGGTGCACAAGCTGCAACAACGGTTGGGCCTGACCAGCCGCGAGGCCGAAGTGCTGTATTGGCTGTCCTGTGGGAAATCCAACCGCGACATTGCGGAAATACTCGGCATCAGCCTGCGGACCGCGGACAAGCATCTCGAGCACGTTTACGCCAAGTTAGGCGTTGAATCGCGTTCCGGAGCGGCCGCCGCCTCCGTCAGGATACTTCAGGAGTAAAACGCTGATCAGTGCTGCGGCCGCGGAGACGTTGCGTGTCGCGCTGTCGGGCGTGCATTACACTGGAAGATCGACGAACAGGCGCTGCTTGAGTTTCTTCAAGCGGTCGCGCAGGTTTGCCGCGTGTTCGAATTCGAGGTTTCTGGCAGCGTCGAACATCTCTTTTTCCACGCGCTTGATTTCCCGCGTCAGTTCTTTTTCGCTCATCGCCTGATAAGCGGCTTCGTTCTGCGCCGCGCGGCGCTGGTCCTGCGCGCCCTGCGCGTCGTAGACGCCGTCTATCATGTCGCGCACCGTTTTGATGATGCCCTGCGGCGTGATGCCCATTTTCAGGTTGTGCGCGATTTGCTTGTTGCGCCGCCGCTCGGTCTCGTCGATCGCGCGCGTCATCGAATTGGTGATGCGGTCCGCGTACAGGATGGCCCGGCCGTTGATATGGCGCGCAGCGCGGCCTATGGTCTGGATCAACGAACGTTCCGAGCGCAGGAAACCCTCCTTATCCGCGTCGAGAATGGCGACCAGAGAAACTTCCGGCATATCGAGGCCTTCCCGCAGCAGGTTGATGCCGACCAGCACGTCAAATTCGCCAAGGCGCAGGTCGCGAATGATCTCGACGCGCTCGACTGTGTCGATGTCCGAATGCAGATAACGCACTTTTACGCCATGCTCGCCCAGGTAATCCGTCAGGTCCTCTGCCATGCGCTTGGTCAGCGTGGTGACGAGCACGCGTTCGTTGACCTTGACCCGCTCGCTGATTTCCGACAGCAGATCGTCGACCTGCGTGGTCGCGGGGCGCACTTCGATCTGCGGGTCGACCAGCCCGGTCGGGCGCACGACCTGCTCCACAACCTGCCCCTGATGCGCGCGCTCGTACTCGGACGGCGTGGCGGAGACGAACACCGTTCGCTTCATCAGCAACTCAAATTCGTCAAACCGCAGCGGCCGGTTGTCGAGCGCCGACGGCAGGCGAAAGCCGTAGTTGACGAGATTCTCCTTGCGCGCGCGGTCGCCCTTGTACATGCCGCCAACCTGCGGTATCGTCACGTGGCTCTCGTCGATGAACATCAGCGAATCCGCGGGCAGGTAGTCGATCAGCGTCGGCGGCGGATCACCGGCCTTGCGCCCCGACAGGTGGCGTGAATAGTTTTCAATGCCCTTGCAGAAACCCATTTCGTTCATCATTTCCAGGTCGAATCGCGTGCGCTGCTCGATGCGCTGGCATTCGACCAGCCGGTTCTCGCGCTGGAAAAACTCGATCCGTTCGCGCAGTTCTTCCTTGATATGCTCGATCGCGCGCAAGGTAGTGGCGCGCGGCGTTACGTAATGGCTCGACGGATAGACGGTGAAGCGGGACACGCGCTGCAATATGTGTCCCGTCAGTGGATCGAATACCGACAGACTCTCGACCTCGTCGTCGAACAGGCTCACTCGGATAGCGGTCTCCGAGTTTTCCGCCGGAAAGATGTCCAGCACGTCGCCGCGCACGCGGAATGTGCCGCGCTTGAATTCGACGTCGTTGCGCTCGTATTGCATCTCGGTGAGGCGCTTGATCGCATCGCGCTGGGAGATTTTCTCCTTTTCGCGCAGGTGCAGAATCATCGTGTGGTAGTCCGACGGGTCGCCGATACCGTAAATCGCGGACACCGTGGCGACAATGATCGTGTCGCGGCGTTCCAACAGGGCCTTGGTAGCCGACAGGCGCATCTGTTCGATGTGCTCGTTGATGCTTGAGTCCTTTTCGATGAACAGGTCGCGCGAAGGCACGTAGGCCTCCGGCTGGTAATAATCGTAATAAGACACGAAATACTCGACTGCATTCTCGGGAAAGAATTCGCGCATCTCCGAATACAGCTGCGCTGCCAGCGTCTTGTTCGGCGCCATGATGATTGCCGGGCATGCCATGCGGGCAATCACGTTTGCCATCGTATAAGTTTTGCCGGAGCCGGTCACGCCGAGCAACGTCTGGAACGAGAGTCCCTGCTCTATGCCGTCCGTCAGTGCGTCGATTGCCGCGGGTTGATCGCCGGCGGGCTCGAACGTCTGATGCAAACGGAAGAGGCTGCCCGGAAACGTGATGACTTGGGGCGCCGGCGCGGGGGTCGCAGTTGTCTTCTGGGCAGTAGCGGTCATGGCGGGGAGAGTATGAAACTGAACCGTATATTGTCCCACGCGATGCCGATTGCAAGCCATACCAACAGCCTTTTATCGGCCCGGCCTGCAGAGAGTCGCGTTAAACGGTTAAAATGTGCATCCGTTACGGCCACGGCCGGATATTTTTCCCTAATCTGACTCTCTACTCATGAACGCACCCCTGCTAGCCGCCGTCGAAATGGCCCCGCGCGACCCGATTCTGGGCGTCACCGAAGCATTTGTCGCCGATCTCAATCCTGCCAAAGTGAATTTGGGCGTGGGCGTCTATTGCGACGACAACGGCAAAGTGCCCATCCTCGAATGCGTGCGACGCGCCGAAGAGAAGATCGCCGCGGCTGCCGCGCCCCACAGCTACCTGCCGATAGATGGCTTGAAGGCATACGATCTGGCAGTTCAGGCCGAATTGTTCGGCGCCGACAGCGAAACCGTGCGCGCAGGGCGCGCCGTTACCGTGCAGGCGCTGGGGGGCACCGGCGGGCTCAAGCTGGGCGCCGATTTGCTGCGCCGTATCGATCCAAAGGCGCAGGTATGGATCAGCGATCCCAGTTGGGAAAACCACCGCGCGCTGTTCGAATATGCGGGATTCACCGTCAATAATTATCCGTACTACGATGAAACCACCCATGGCGTGAATTTCGGCGCCATGATGGGCAAGCTGCAATCCCTGCCGGCGGGCGATATTGTCGTGCTTCACGCCTGCTGTCACAACCCGACCGGCGCCGATTTGTCGCCCGCCGAATGGGAAAAAGTAATCGAAGTCGTGAATGAACGCGGCCTCGTGCCTTTCCTCGACATCGCATACCAGGGGTTCTCCGAAGGCCTGGACGCTGACGCGGCCACTGTGCGCCGCTTCGCTCAGGCTTGCCCGATCACGGTCGTCTCGAGCTCGTTCTCCAAATCGTTGTCGTTGTACGGCGAACGCGTCGGCGCGCTGAGCATCGCCACCGGCAGCGCCGAGGTCGCGGCCCGCGTGCTGAGCCAGGTAAAGCGCGTGATACGCACGAATTACTCGAATCCGCCGCTGTTTGGCGGCCAGACTGTCGCCACGGTGCTGACGACGCCGGAACTGCGCAAGTTATGGGACGTCGAGCTCGGGCAAATGCGCGACCGCATCAAAGTCATGCGCCGCCAACTGGTGGAGAAGATCCGCGCCCTGCGTGCTGATTTCGATTTCAGCTACATCATGGAGCAGCGCGGGATGTTTTCCTATTCCGGTCTTACGCGCGAACAGGTGCTGCGCCTGCGCTCGGAGTACGCGATATACGCGATTGAGAGCGGTCGTATTTGCGTCGCAGCGCTGAACTCGAAGAATATCGATTACGTCGCCAAGGCGATCGCGCACGTTCTCGTATAGGCGCAGGGTTTGCCCTACAGGCGCGCTCCGGTATAATTGCCGCCTTTCGTCCGATCCCCGATAGCTCAGCTGGTAGAGCAACGGACTGTTAATCCGTGTGTCCCTGGTTCGAGCCCAGGTCGGGGAGCCAGTCAGCAGATCCAGGCATTCCATCCGGGGTGACCTGGATTTTTTCTGCCTGCACGTAACAATCCCGGCGCGAGCGCTTACCGGAAACGCCCTTTCGGCGCACGGCGCCGCGTCAATCGCGACGCAACTGATCACCAGCCTTCACTTCGGACCTCAGCGCTGATTGCAGCGTGTGGCATCATGCGGCATGGCCCTCAAAGCAACCGTTTGTAAAGCCGCGCTGCAGATCGCCGATATGGACCGCAGCTATTACCGGGATCACGCGCTGACGATTGCGCGGCATCCGTCGGAAACCGACGAGCGCATGATGGTGCGCGTGCTGGCATTCGCGCTCCACGCGAACGACGCATTATCATTCGGCCGCGGCTTAAGCGCCGAGGATGAGCCGGATTTGTGGCAAAAAGACCTGACCGGATCCATCCAGTCGTGGATCGATGTGGGCCTGCCTGACGACAAGCATATACGCCGGGCGTGCGGCCGCGCGGACAATGTATTTATCTATGCGTATGGCGGTCATGGCGCGAGCCTGTGGTGGAACCAGATCGGTGGCAAACTCGACCGCACGCAGAATTTGACGATCAGGAACCTGGCGCAGACCAGTACCCGCGCCTTGGCCAAACTCGCCAGCCGCAACATGCAGTTGAACTGCACGGTACAGGAAGAGCAGATCTGGCTGGCGGACGACAAGGAAACGGTGCAGGTGGAGATGACGACGTTCAAAGCCGCATCCGTTACACGCGGCTGAGGTCGCCAACAGCCCGGACGGTGCCCTACTCCGGTTTCGCCTTCGATGCTTTCACGACCTTGCTCCAGCGCGCGATCTCATCGCTCAGCAGGCGGCGGAAATATTCGGGTGTCTCCGCAATCGGGTCGGCCCCGGTCTGGGCGAGTCGCGTGCGGAAATCCTCTTTCTGCACGGCTTTGACTACAATAGCATTCAGCGCCGCGACCACTTCCTTCGGCGTGCCGGCCGGCACCAATATTCCGTACCAGGTTTGAGTAACGAAACCTTTCAAGCCGCCCTCTATCATCGTCGGCAGCTCGGGCAGCAGAGCCGAACGCTTCTCGCTGGTAATCGCCAGCGCGCGCACGCGGCCCGGAACCATGAGCGGTTGCGCGGATGGAATATTATTGAACGAAAAATCGACCTCTCCGCTGGCCAGAGCTGTCATCGACGGCGCGCTGCCTTTATAGGGGATGTGGGTCATGTCGACCCCGATCTCGATCTTCAGCATCTCTCCCGACAGGTGCTGCGAGCTGCCGCTGCCCGAGGACGAAAAATTGAGCTTGCCGGGGTTCTTCTTCGCGACCGCAATGAATTCCTTCAAATTCCGCGCCGGGAAAGACGGATGCACCATCAGCAAATTCGGACTGGTGGCGAACACGGCGACAGGAATGAAATCTTTGACCGGATCGTAGTTGAGTTTGGGATACAGGCTCACGTTGATCCCCAGCGCCGCGGAGCTGATAAAGACCGTATATCCGTCGGCCGGAGATTTGGCCACGAATTCCGCAGCGATGTTCTGTGCTGCGCCGGCGCGGTTTTCGACGATGACCTGCTGCCCCAGCCCTTCTGCTATTTGCTGCGCGATCAGGCGGCCCATGATATCGCTGCCGCCGCCCGGCGCGTAACCAACCACCATGCGAATCGGCTTTACGGGATATTTCGCCGGTTGTGCCGTTGCGAGCATCGGCAGGCACAACGACACTGAAAACGCCAGGCGTCTCGAAAACTTCATTGGCATTCCTCGGAAAATCTTTTATTTGGGTATGGACTCACGACTACTGATCGCGTTTGAGTTTTGCGTCTCTGATCATTTTTGCATTTTTCGCCAGTTCACCCTTGAGATAGACGGCAAACTCCTCTGGCGTGCCCGGCGCCGCCGCCGCAGCTTCGGCGGCGATGCGCTGCCTGACGTCGGGCTCGTCCATCGATTTGAGCAGCATCGTGTTTAGCACGTTTACGATTTCGCGCGGCGTCTTCGCCGGCACGAGCAAGCCGTACCATTGCGTGAATTCATAGCCGGGCACGCCAGCTTCCGACATGGTCGGCACATCGGGAAACATCTCCGAACGACGATTCCCGGTTGTAGCCAGGGCACGCATCCTGCCCGGCAACAGATGCGGCAGCGCGGTCGTTGGACCGGCGAACGCGAGATCCACCTGCCCCGCAATCAACTCTGTGGCGAACAGCGATGTGCCGCGGTAGGGCACATGCACGATATCGATCCTGGTCATGGACTTGAATAACTCCCCCGCCAGATGAGCAGTGCCGCCGGTCCCCGACGATGCAAAATTCAGTTTGCCGGGACGCGCCCTGGCCAGCGCAATAAGCTCCTGCACGTTTTTGGCCGGCACCAGCGGATGCACAACCAGCAAGTAGGGAATTTTCGCGAACAGGCTCACTGGCGCCAGATCGCGCACCGGATCGTAGGGAAGTTTTTCCGTCCAGACCGGACTGATGGCAAGCGGTCCCGAACTTCCCCACAGCAACGTATAACCATCGCCCGGCGCCTTGGCAACCATCTCAGTGCCTATCACGCCGGATGCGCCGTCGCGATTCAGGACAACGATGGTATGCCCCATCAGTTCTCCCATACGCCGCGCCGCGGCCCGCGCAAAAACATCGGTCGCGGCACCGGGTGGGAACGGGACAACCAGCGTCATCGATTTGGTCGGATAGGCCTGCGCGCCGGCATCCGCGGCGAAATAAATACTGAGGGCAGGAATCAACAGGACCCGGGCGCGCTGGAGCAATACCACGCTCGCCCTAATTGCCATGACGGGGAATCTTTTCCTCAAAACTGCGCTCGAACACTTGCATGTCGCCTTCGAATGCTTTCAATGATGCGCGCACGATGAACTCGCGTTTCGTGCACGACATATGCGTTTGGCTTTCGGTGCGTATGCGCCAGTCCTTGCGTTCGAACAACCAGGTCCATGTGACTTCAGCGGTGGCCGCAAGCGGATCGTCCTCGCGCACGCTGTAGCGCTCGGTGGATCGTGCCTGCGCTTCGAGGTAGATGTCGTCATAGCGGTTGCGCCCGCTATCATCATCGACCTGCACCACGGTTTCGCCGGTGCCCATGTCGGTCGTTACGACTCGATTGCGAAAGCCTTTTGACAATACGGTTTTTTTGAACGGCTCGGCGGCCTCGACCGGCTTGAATTTCGGCGGCTTTGTGTCTTCCTTGCGCGGCGGACGCACCGGCAGCTCGAGCACACTTTTCCCCATCAATAAAGTCAGCGTCACGGGCTCAGGCGACGGCCAGATCAGCGGCCAATAGCTGGTCGACACGGCGACCCGCATGCGATGGCCTTCGACGAACGAATAGGCGGTGTCTATGAGCGGCATGCGCAATGTGTAGCGCTTCCCGGGGACAAGGCGCACCGGCTCGTCGGCGCTGTTGATATGCGTGAGATTGAAAATACCGTAAGTAACCCGCGTCGATGCACCGTTCGGAGCGACGTCGCACAGCCGCACGCAGATAAACGCCGTGGGCCGGTCGACCGCGACTGTTAGATTCAGCGTCGGGATCCCCAGTATCTCGAGCGTGTTCTTGAGCGGCGCGGTGTCGAAGCACAGCGATTTGCCATCATCTGCGCGCTGATCGCCGGGCATTTCGGGGCTGGGGCCATGCTGGAACCACGGCATCAGTTCGCCGCCATCGATTCCGAGTGTTTGTGGCGACTGCCATTCGACGTTGGCCGCCCTACCCGCGTGTGCGCTCAGCAGCCCGCCAGCATTGAGCGCATAGCGTCGAGGCTTGATGCGTGGCGAGGGCCAAACCGCTTCCTGAATCCAGCGCCCCGGGGATTCCGCATAGTAGTTCTTTGCCGGCGCCGCCTGCGGCATCCACGCAGTAAACATCGGTTCGCGCATGATGCCGGTGTCTTTGCCGCGCATCCAGTGGTCGAACCAGCGCAGCGACTCCTGCAGAAAGCCGATGGCCGGGCCCGGCACGCCCAGATAGGCGAATCGATGCCCCCACGGCCCTACCAGCGCCTTGCGCGGGACTTTGAGTTCCTTCATCGCGACGCTGACCGCACCGACGTAGGAGCCGTCCGCCCAGCCGCTCACGCCGTACATCGGACATTTTATTTTGTCGAATTGAATCGCACGGCTGCGCCAGAAGTCACCGTCGTTCTGGTGCTTGAGCGCTGACATGATCTGCGGCAAATCGTTGTCGAGCCGTTGCATCCACATCTCACGCCACCGCTCGCCCACCAGCAGCGGATCGGGCGGGCGCGACTTGTAGCCGAATAGCTGGCTCGACCAGCGTATGGAGCGCAACAACAGGCTGCCGCCGCGAAACACCTGGCTGTAGCGATAGCGATCGGGCGCGAACGAGCACGGAATGATCGCTTTCAGCTGTGGCGGCGCACGGTAGGCCGTCTGAATCGCCTGAAATCCACCCCACGAGATGCCGAACATGCCGACCTGCCCGTCGCTCCAGGGCTGCTGTGCGATCCACTTCAATACTTCGAGCGTGTCGTCCTGCTCCTGCTGCATGGCGAACACGCCCTGATAGCCGTCGGAATCGCCGGAGCCGCGTATGTCGACGCGCATTGCGGCATATCCATGCCCTGCAAAATAGCCGTGATGCATAGCGTCACGCGGTGCGTAGATATCGCGCTTGCGGTACGGCAGCACTTCGATGATGGCGGGCACGCCTTGCTTCGCGGCGATATCCGGCAGCCACAGCTTCGCGGCAAGCTTGACGCCGTCAGGCATTGGAATCCAGCAATCTTCGGTGACGGAAAACCGGTGGGGAAATTTCGTGACTGTTTTCAACGCTGCCGCTTTCTACAAAATCGCGAATGCCGTCTAGCTGCGCTTGCGCCGCACCCGTGTTTCTGCCCGCAGAACAGCGTGCACTGCCGCGGTGTCATACTCCTCGTAGCCGCCCGTATACGCCTTGTCATAGTAGCGTTTGCTCAGTTCGAACAACGGCGTCGGACAACCCACTTTTTTTGCAAATGCGCGGATGATAGCGATGTCTTTCTGATACACGTCAATTTTCATGGTGGGCGGAAGGTAGCGGCGTTTTGCCATCAGCGGGCCGCGGACTTCGAACATGCGTGATGTACCTGCGCCGTCCTTGATTACACGATACATCAATTCCGCATCGACCCCTGCCCGCTCGGCGAGCACGAACGCTTCCGCAGTCGACAGATTGTGTATCGTCACGAGCAGGTTGGCGATGAACTTGAGCTTGGAGCCCGCGCCGAACGCACCGCAGTAATACGCATTGCGCGCGAAGCCGGCGAATATCGTCTTGCAGCGTGCGCACGCGCGCTTGTCGCCGCTTGCGTAGATCACGATGTCTTTCGCCGCGGCTTGCGCGCCGGTGCCGCTGATCGGGCAATCGAGCAAGATCACGCCGATTTTAGCGAGGCGCCTGCGTGCGTCCTCCTTGACTTCCAGCGGCAGCGTGCTGGCTTCGATAACGATAGTGCCGTTGCGCGCGCCCGCCGCGATGCCACTCTCACCGAACAATGCAGATTCGAACGCGGGCAAGGATGGCAACGAAGTTATGATTACACCAGCGGTGGAGGCCACCTCGGCCGCAGATCCCGCGGCAATTCCACTGAGCTTGCGCAAGGCGGCGCGCCGCTTTGCATCAATATCGTAGCCCACGACCTTGAAACGCGCGGCGCGCAGTTGCTTGGCGAATGCGCTGCCCATAATGCCGAGGCCAATGACACCAACTTGCCGGGTGGCAGCCATCTTCAGAATTTCTCGCCGAACAATCTGGCCGCGGTGCGGTACGACACGTCTTCCATCTCCTTCGCGGTCAGGCGCGGGACCTGGTCCATATGCTGCAGCGGTTGCTCTTCGCCCATGTCGAACGGCGAATCGGTGCCTAGCACCACCCGTTCCGATCCCACCATCTCGAGCAGGTGGCGCGTCGCTTTGGGACTGTGCGTCAATGCGTCAAAATAAAAATTTGCAAACATGTCATACGGCTTCGACTGCGTAACGGCAGCGGTATCGGTCCGCACCTTGTGCCCGTGCTCGAAACGTCCGATCTGGTACGGGAGAAAGCCGCCGCCGTGAGCGAGCAGCATTTTGAGACCGCGCAACTCATCGAGCGCGCCGCTGAACATGAGCTTGCCGACCATGATAGTGGTGTCGAGCGGATTGCCGATCAGATTCGTCAAATACCAGCAGTCCAACCGCCCGCCGGCGCCTTGCGTGTTCGGGTGGGCGAACACCACCATTTTTAATTCCTGCAGACGGCGCAGCACCGGCCGGAATTTCGCGTCGGCGAGCTCCTCTTCGCCGATGGCGGTGCCCATCTCGACCGCCTTGCAGCCGTATTCCCTGACGACCCGCTCGAGCTCCGCGATTGCAGCATCCGGATGCTGCATAGGCAAAGTCGCCATTCCGCGCAGGCGTTCCGGCCGCGCTTGCACCATTTTGAAGAGGCCGTCGTTCACCAATCCCGCGGCCGTCAGCGCATCGTCGGGACGTAGGCCGTAGAAGAAAATTTGCGGGCCCGGAGAAATATACGAAATGTCCAGCCCTTTGCGCTCCATCGATTCGACTTTGGCGTCGGCGTCGTAGAACTCCATGATCAGATCGAACGTCACCTTGCCGCGCGTAAATGTGTATTCGCCGCGCGTGCCGCCGATTTTAGTTTTATACAAGTCCGGTTGCGCCCGCATCGCGTCGATGATCGTTTCGGGAATAACATGGCTGTGGGTATCGATGCGTTTCACTGATAGTTGCTCCGGATGATGAAAGTTACGGCGCTCTGACCGCATTGCCGCGCAAGAGCGCAAATTATACCGGTCTTGCCGCGCACGGCTCGCACAGGGGTATCGTGCCCGTGCCGTCCTTCCCGCCAGGAGTCGCGGCAAACATCGCTGCTCGCCAGACGGCAGAGCGGCAAAACGTTCTTTGGGTTTGTGACGGCGTGCCCTCATTGCTACAATCCCCGCCTGTCGTTCAACAAACATCTGCCAAAGGACACTCTTGAAGCAACTTAACATTGGCATAATCGGGACCGGCTGGTGCGGCGGCATACGCGCTCAGACCTGTGCCACGCACCCGCTGGTTAAGAGCCTGCATCTGGCGGAAACCCGGCCCGACCGCCTTGCGGAAGTAGCCAAGGCAAGCAACGCACAAACCGCCACCGCCGACTATCAGCAGATACTCCGCAACGACGCCATCGACGCTGTGATGATCTCCGCCACACCTGAGGTCTTGCACTTTCCGATGGCGCGTGACGCGCTCACATCCGGCAAGCATGTATTTCTCGAGAAACCGATCGCCATCGAGCTCCACGAAGCGGACGAACTCATCGCGATAGCGCGCAAGAATGCACTCAAGTTTACGATAGGCTATTCGCAGCGCTTCAACCCGAAATTCGCGTACGTCCGGAAATGCGCAACCGACGGCACGCTCGGCAAGCCCGTCAGCGCGCTGGTGAGCCGCCATATCGGCCGCAGTCTCGGCAAGAAAATCACCGGCCGCACGAAATTGTCGCCGGCCGCGATGGAAGCAACCCACGATCTGGATTTCATATTGTGGTGCCTGGAACCTGCCAGGCCGATACGCGTGTACTCGACGGTCAACTACGGCGCCATGAAAGCTTCAACTGGCGCCGATGTTCCCGATACGCAGTACATCACCGTCACTATGGACAGTGGCGTGTCGTTCGTGGTTTGCGCGGGCTGGAGCCTGCCGCCCGCCTACCCGAATTTTTCCATGACATGGATAGAGTTCGTGGGCACCGAGGGTGCACTCATCATCGACGACACTCATCGCGACACCATGCTCACGACCATGCAGACCGGCATCGTGCATCCAATGTCGTCCATGCCGGGGGAATTCGTCGAGCATACCTACGCCGGTCCGATGGCAGCCGAAACCGTGCATTTTCTCGAGGCCGTTGCGTGCGATCGGCCGGTGCTGGTCACCGCCGAGCAGGCGCGCCAGGTCATGGAGGTTTACATCGCCGCGGATATTTCCGCCGAGCGCAACGAGCCGGTGAGCCTGCCCCTGCCTGAATCGCGTCCGCGCGCAGCTGCCGGAACCGCACGGTGAGAAAACCGGCAAAACAAATCGGCCTCGCCATCATCGGCGCCGGTCGCGTTGGCCTGATTCGCGGCGAACTCGCTGCCCGTCATCCTGCAGTGGGCTGGATCGGTATCGCTGAGAAGATCCCCGAGCGCGCGAAATTCGTCGCCGGCAAGGTCGGCGCCGATTTTGTAACGGCAAATTATCGCGAGCTGATTTCGCGTCCGGAAGTGAATGCATTGGTCGTTTCGACCGACGAGCACCTGCACGTAGATCCTATCCTTGCTGCGTGCGAGCGCGGGCTGCCGATGCTGATCGAAAAGCCGCTCGCCACCGATCTGGCCGAATCGCAGATGGTGATGGAAGCGCTTGAGCACGCCGGTATCGACGCTGTTATCGGCTACACACAGCGCTTTCGCCGCCGCTGGCTGGTGGCCAAGGAAAAAGTCGCGACAGGCGCATTGGGCGACGTGACGATGGTCACTTCGCGCGCCTTCATGAACCGTCTGGTCGCCATCGACAACTACAAGCGTTCCGACAATCCCGCTGAAATTTCACCGATGGTGATTTCCGGCACGCACGCGCTCGACGTCGTGATGTGGCTCATGGAAGCTAAGACGCCCGTCGAAGTCTATGCACGCTCGGTCGACAAAGCCCTCGGTCCGACGTGGAAGGGAATCGACGGCACCGGTTACATGATTACCTTCGACGACGGCGCCATTTATCACGGCGTGATCTCGTGGGCGCTGCCCGAAGTATGGCCGGGCGCAGTCTACAGTCTGGAAGTCGGCGCCGTCGGTACCGAGGGCGTGCTCACGATAGACGACACTCATCGCGACATCGTGCTCGCCACTAATCTAGTACAGGGGGAAGGCTACGCGCCTGACAAGCGGCGCCACGTCGACTTCCTGACCAGCTATCCGGTTGGCGACATAGCGCTCGGCGAATTGCGCGGACCGATGCGCGAAGAAACCAATTCATGGCTCAATCGCGTCGCGCTGGGTGTAAAGACGCAGCACGCGACTGCACGCGAAGGCCATAATCGCTTGATGCTGACGAAAGCAATTGACCTGTCGGCGCGCCTCAAGCGTCCGGTCAAGCTGCCGATCGGGCCGGAAGACATAGCACGCGCATCATGAAAACTTCGAATATTGCTGCAAACTATTCAAGGCCAATCGACAGGACTATCGCATGAAACTCGCCATGTTCATGATGCCGGTCCACCCGCCCGGCAAGAACTATCCGCAATCGCTGCGCGAAGACCGTGAGGCGATCATCCTTGCCGACAAGCTCGGTTTCGAGGAAGCCTATGTCGGCGAGCATGTCACCGATGCCGCCGAAACGGTCACTCATTGCATGACGTTTCTCGCCAGTCTCGCCTCGGATACTAAACGCATCAAGCTCGGCACCGGCACGATCAACATCCCCAATTCGCACCCGGCCGCGATCGCCGCGCAGGTGGCGATGCTCGACAACTTGCTAGAAGGCCGCTTCATCATGGGTATCAGCCCCGGCGGCCTGATGTCCGACGCCGAGGTCTTCGGCAATCTCGGCAAGGACCGCAATGCCATGTTCGTCGAAGGCATCAACATGGTGCTGAAGATCTGGGAATCGGAGCCGCCGTACAATATCGAAGGCCAGTTCTGGAACATCACGACGGCAAAGACCATGATCCCGGAAATCGGCCAGGGCATGATATTGAAACCCTTCCAAAAGCCGCACCCGCCCATCGTCGGCACCGTAGTCGCACCGTTCTCTAAAGGTGTCACTGCGATGGCCGAACGCGGCTGGCAGCCGATCTCGGCCAATTTTTTGATGCCACAGTGGGTGAAAACGCATTGGCCCAACTACGTCGAGGGAAAGAAGAACATCGGCAAGGAAGCCGATACTGCAGACTGGAGAGTGGCCAAGAGCGTGTTCGTGGCCGACGACGAGAAAACCGCGCAGCGCTACGGTAAATCGGCGGAAGGTCCCTACCATTTCTATTTCAAGCAGCTCGTGCGCAAGCTCGTGGGTTTCGGCAATCGCGGCAATCTGTTCAAAACGGACCAGGCCATGCCTGACGCGGCGATCACGCCCGAGTACGTGACGAACGAGTTGGTTCTGGCCGGCACCGTCAACAGTGTCGTCGACCAGATACTTGCTTTCCGTGAGCAGATCGGCGACTTCGGGACTCTCGTTTATTCCTGCCATGACTGGATCGATCCGGCATTGAGCAAGCGCTCGATGGAATTGATGGCCGAAAAAGTAATGCCGGCCGTCAACGCTGCGCTCGCCAGTTCAAAAAAATAGACCGCAATTCCCAAGGAGAAGTTGAGTGCTGAACGTAGCGGTCGTGGGCATAGGGTGGTGGGGCAAGACCATAGTCCCCTTGCTCAAACGAAGTACAAAGTTGCGCGTCGATAAAGTCGTCGAAGTCAACGCGGCCGGTATCGCGGATTTCGCGCGCCAGCAGTCCGTCGAAGTGGTTGCCGATTACGCGGCCATATTGAAGGACCCGGCAATTCACGGCGTCGTCCTGTGCACGCCGCATACCCAGCACACGGACCAGATCGTGGCGGCCGCCAACGCGGGCAAGCACGTGTTCTGCGAAAAGCCGCTGTCGATGACGCGCGCCGACGTGCTGCGTGCAATAAAAGCGATCAACGACAACAAGGTCGTGCTTGCCGTCGGTCACGAAAAACGCTTCGAGCCGCCGATCATGGAGGCGATGGCGGCCGTCAACTCGGGCGAACTCGGCACGCCGCTGCAAATTGAAGCCAATTTCAGTCAGGATAAATTCCTCACCCTCGCGGCGGACAACTGGCGCCTGTCGGGCAAAGAAGCGCCCGCGGGTCCGATGACCGCCACCGGGATCCACCTGCTGGACCTGTCTGTGGGCGTCTTTGGAGAAGCGGACCGAGTATTCGCGAGCGTCAAGCAATTGGGCAGTCAGCTCGTAAATGGTGATACGTTGGCAATACTCGTATCGTTCAAAAAAGGCGGTCATGCACTGCTGAGCGCCATACTTGCCACGCCGTTCGAAGGCCGCTTCACCGTCTATTGCACCAGGGGCTGGATCGAAGTGCGCGACAAGACCCATCCGGAAGCCCCCGAGGGCTGGGTCCTGACAAAAGCGTTGCGCGGGGGCAAACGCGAGGTGAAGGAATTTCCGCCCGCCCCGAACGTGCTGGCCAACCTCGAGGCTTTTGCCGATGCGGCAGAGGGCCGCGCGCCCTACCCGGTGCCGCAATGGCAGATGATCGCCAATATTTCGGCGTTGGAAGCCATATTCAAATCCGCCGCGAGCGGTGCTATCGTCAGTGTCCAGTCCTGATATGCCCACGCCGCCCACCCACGATGCACTTGTTGCCAGCGCAAACGCGCTAGTGCCCGCCCTGCGCGAACGGGCTCTGCGTGCCGAGGAGCTGCGCCGCATTCCGGACGAAACGCTCGTCGATCTGCACCGGACCGGACTGTTCCGCATGCTGCAGCCGAGACGCGTCGGCGGCAGCGAGCTGTCGTACGAAGCCATCGTCGAGCTTACTGCCATCATCGGCCGCGGTTGCGGTTCGACGGCCTGGGTGCTGGCCAATCTCGCAAACCATCACTGGATGCTCGCATTGTGGCCGCGCGCCATGCAAGATGAAATCTGGGGTGAGTCTGCCGACACGCTGGTCGGCTCGGCTTTGATGTTTCCGGCGGGCCACGCTGTGCGCGAAGGCAGTGGATTCAGGCTGAGCGGTCACTGGAAATTTTCGAGCGGCATAGACGCGTCCCGCTGGTGCATGTTGGGCGGCATCGTCGCCAGCGCCGAGGGCGAGCTGCCCGAGTACTACGTATTCATCCTCCCGCACGCCGACTATAAAGTGCTGGATACCTGGCACGTGGCCGGACTGCGCGGGACCGGCAGCAAGGACATCGAAGTAAGCGATGCATTCGTTCCGGCGCATCGCGCGTTGAAAGTTGCGCAAATGAAAGGCGGCATCGCCCCTGGCGGGGAAACTGCCCCGCTCTACCAGCTGCCGGTATTCGATATGTTTCCTTACGTGGTGGCGGGCGTTTCACTGGGCATCGCGCAGGGGGCCATCGAAGTGTTCATCGAGGATATCCGCCACCGTATCACGGCCTACTCGACCACACTGCTCGCCGACTACGCCACGACGCAGGCTCGCCTCGGCCATGCGGCCGCGGCGGTTGGGGCCGCTGAGCGCCTCCTGATCGGCAACTGCAGTGAAGCGATGGATCTCGCGGTCCATCAGACCATGTCGGTACCTGAGCAGAAAATCCGGCTGCGTCGCGATGCCGCCTACGCAGCCCACCTCTGCACCGAGGCCGTCGATCTGCTGTTCGGCGCAGGTGGCGGTGAATTTCTTTATAACCAGCAGTCGATACAAAGATGCTTTCGCGACGTGCATGCCGCCAACAGCCATTACGCGCTGGCATGGGACATCGCAACGACCATGGCCGGCAAAAGCCTGCTCGGTATCGCCGCAGACGTGCCGACCCTGTAATGCCGATGGCCGACCAATTCAAGACGCCGGGCACCGATAGTAATCCGCGCGACATCTGCAAAGCCCTCGGGTGCTACGCCACCGGGGTCACCATCGTGACGACGAAGACCGGCGCCGGCGAACCCATCGGGCTTACCTGCAACTCGTTCAGTTCGGTGTCGCTGTCGCCGCCGCTGATTCTGTGGAGCCTGTCTCTCCGCTCGCCAAATTTGCCGAATTTCCTGCAAGCCACGCATTTCGCGGTCAATGTGCTCGCGCACAACCAGATCGCGCTTTCGCAGCGATTTGCGCAGCCCATCGCGCGCAAGTTCGACAGCGTCGAGCATGTCCACGGGCCGCAAGGCATGCCTCTGATCGAAGGCGCGGCCGCGCAGTTCGAATGCCGGACCGAGGCACGTCATTACAGCGGCGATCATGTGATTTTCATCGGCAACGTGCTGCACTACCGGTCGTTCGACCACGCGCCGCTGGTGTATTTCCTGGGACGTTACGCTGGGGTACGGGAAGTCACCTGACAAAAATGAAAATTTATGCAGCGCAAACTAAGCACTACCTTGTCGATGTCCGCTCCTTGTAACCCAAAGAAAGGCCACGTCCAATGAAGCTGTTGCGCTATGGCAAGAACGGCTACGAGAAACCAGGTCTGCTCGATCGCATGGACCAGATCCGCGATCTGTCCGGCGTCATTAACAATCTGGATGCGCAGACCATCACGCCGGCCGGGCTGAAAAAACTACGGGCCATTGATCCAGAGACTTTGCCGCTGGTCAAAGGCAAGCCGCGGATCGGCGTCCCCTATACGGGCATCAGCAAGTATGTTGCGGTGGGCCTCAACTATTCCGACCACGCAGCTGAGGCGGGCATGCCGGTGCCGTCGGAGCCGATCCTGTTCACCAAGGCAACCACGTCCATCACCGGGCCGAACGATCCGGTCGTGTTGCCCAAAGACGCCCACAAAGGCGACTGGGAAGTCGAGCTGGCGATCGTGATGGGCACGACGGCGCGTTATGTGGAGGAGGACCGCGCGCTGGATTATGTCGCCGGTTATTGCGTTGCCAACGACGTTTCGGAGCGCAACTTTCAGCTCGAGCGCGGCAATCAATGGGACAAGGGCAAAGGCTGCGATACGTTCGGACCGATAGGCCCCTACCTCGTCACCACCGATGAAATTCCCAATCCGCAGGCGCTCGACATGTGGCTGGATCTCAACGGACAGCGCATGCAGACCGGCAATACGCGCACCATGATCTTCGGCGCAGCCTTTCTGGTCAGTTACATCAGCCGCTTCATGACCCTGCTACCCGGCGACATCATTGCTACCGGCACGCCGCCCGGCGTGGGCCTGGGCAAAAAACCACCCGTCTATCTGAAGCCCGGCGACGTAATGACGCTCGGCCTCAAGGGCCTCGGCGAGCAACGCCAGGAAGTGCGCGCGTACACGCCGGATTTCTGGAAAAGCTATCCCTGACGCTTACGCAACAACCCAAAAAAAAGCCCGCCGGATTTCGCCGGCGGGCAGTGGTAACCACTCGTAAGGAGAATTAGCGCGGGTTACCCAAAACTTTTTGCCAATGCATCGCGTTCCGTTTTCAACGCGACCGGCAGCTTGCTTTGCAAATTCTTGAATAAAGCGTCGTGTTCCTGCAGTTCCTTTTGCCATAGCACCGGGTCGAGCGACATCAGCTTGCCGAACTGCTCGCGGTTCATGTCGTTCATGCCCGCCAGATCGATGTCCTCGAATCGCGGCGCGCGGCCCAGTGCCGTATCAATGGCTTCGGCGCGGCCCAGGCAGCGCTCCACGATCCATTTCAGCACGCGCATGTTTTCGCCGTAGCCGGGCCACAGGAACTTGCCGTTCTCATCGAGTCGAAACCAGTTGACGCCGAAAATGCGCGGCGGATTTTTAAGCCGGGCCCCGATTTCGAGCCAATGCTTGAAATAGTCGCCGAAGTGATAACCGCAAAACGGCAACATCGCAAAGGGGTCGCGACGCACCACGCCTTGCGCACCGGTCATGGCAGCGGTGGTTTCCGATGCCATCGTCGCGGCCAGGTAGACGCCGCTGTTCCAGTCGCGTGCTTCCGTGACCAGCGGCACCGTAGTACTGCGGCGGCCGCCGAAGAGGAAAGCAGAAATCGGCACCCCCGCGGGATTTTCCCAATCGGGATCCGCGCACGGTATCTGCGAAGAGTGGACGGTGAAACGTGCATTCGGGTGCGCCGCCTTGCGCCCGCTGCCGGGTGTCCATTCCCTGCCTTGCCAGTCAATGAGGTCGGCGGGCGGCGTTTTGGTCATGCCTTCCCACCACACGTCGCCATCGGGCGTCATTGCGACGTTCGTAAAAATCACGTTCTTGGTCAGCGCAGCCAGACAGTTGGCGTTGGTGTGCATCGACGTGCCCGGTGCAACGCCAAAGGCGCCGGCTTCGGGATTGATCGCATAGAGGCGACCGTCTTTGCCGGGCTTGATCCAGGCAATGTCTTCGCCGATGGTAGTCACCTTCCAGCCGTCCAGCGATTTGGGCGGAATCAACATCGCGAGATTCGTCTTGCCGCATGCGCTTGGAAAGGCCGCGGCAATATATTGCTTCTCGCCGTTTGGCGGCTGGATGCCCAGTATCAGCATATGCTCCGCAAGCCAGCCCTGTTCGCGCGCCATGATCGAAGCGATGCGCAAGGCAAAACACTTCTTGCCCAGCAGGGCGTTGCCGCCGTAGCCGCTGCCGAACGACCAGATCGACTTCTCTTCCGGGAAGTGGACGATCCACTTGTCTTTCTTATTGCTCGGCCACGGTATATCTTTTTGCCCCGCCGCCAGTGGCGCGCCCACGGAGTGGACGCATGGCACGAAGAAGCCGTCCGCGCCGAGAATATCGAGGACGTCACGGCCCATGCGCGTCATGATGCGCATGCTGGCGACGACGTACGGCGAGTCGGTAAGCTCGACGCCCACGTGAGAAATGTGCGAGCCAAGCGGACCCATGCTGAACGGAATCACGTACATCGTGCGGCCACGCATGCAGCCGTCAAACAGCTTGTTCAACGTCGCCTTCATTTCGGCCGGCGCCACCCAGTTATTGTTCGGGCCTGCTTCGTCCTGGGTCTTGCTGCAGACGAACGTGCGGTCTTCCATCCGGGCAACGTCATCGGGGTCGGAGCGCGCAAGGAAGGAGTTCGGACGCTTCTCGGCGTTGAGGCGGACGAGCGTACCAGTGCGCACCATCTGGTCGCATAGACGATCATATTCGCCCTGCGAGCCGTCGCACCAATAAATCTCGGCGGGTTTGGTGAGTTGCGCAATTTCACGCACCCACGCTTTGAGTTTTTCGTGCTTTACGTAGTCCGGGGTTTCCAGAGCGTCCGGAATGCGTGCGGCAGCGGCCGTTTGCTTCATTACTTCACTGCTCCTATGGCAACTGATTCTTTTTATTGACCAGATGCTTATGTGGTAATTCGCCCGCGCTGAGGCACGGGAAAGGACGAAAATTCTACCGCAAATCACCCCCCGATTACAGCCTGCCCAAGGGGGGGCGCCTAAAAATATTAATCTCTTGCAATTCATACAATTGAACCGCTAAAGACAGGTTAAATCGGCGGGTTGGGCAGGGCTTGACAGACGCTATTTCGCCACGGGAGAGCGAGCTCTGCACATTTATTAGGCAATTGGATGCCGGGCGGCCGAACTTGCATTGCCCGAACCAAAGAAACGTTTTAACGGGCGTCCACCCCGGCGCGAGCATCGCGCGGGCTGTATGGCCATCAAACCGTTAACGCCGCGAGAATTGCGCTTTGCCGAACAAAATGTCTCGCGATTTATCGTCGTGCGGCGCAGTGCTGTTGACGTCCGAAAGGACAGTTAAAGCGCGAGTTACGGCCGGACGTGCATTAATAGCATTGAACCAGCGCTGCACATGCGGATAGTCCGGCAGATTGACGCCGCGTCTGTCCGCGTTGCGCATCCATGGAAACACCGCCATGTCCGCAATGGAGTACTCATCGCCGGCGAGATACCGGGCATCCGCCAGCCGCTTGTCCATGATATTGGTCAGGCGGTTCGCTTCGTTGGTGTAGCGCTCTATCGCATAGCCGATTTTTTCGACGGCATAGCCGCGAAAGTGATTGGCCTGCCCGAACATCGGGCCAACACCGCCCATTTGCCACATCAGCCACTGCAGTGCCGCGTAACGCTCGTGCAGATCGAGCGGCAAAAACTTGCCAGTCTTGCCGGCGAGATAAATCAGGATCGCACCGGATTCGAATAATGAAATCGACTTGCCGCCGGGACCGTCGCTGTCGATGATGGCCGGAATGCGGTGGTTGGGGCTGATTTTCAGAAATTCCGGCTTGAACTGGTCGCCGGCGCGGATGTTTACCCCGTGCACGCGATACCGCAGCGCGCATTCCTCGAGCATGATGTGAATCTTGTGGCCGTTCGGTGTCGGCCAGCTGTAGATATCGATCATCGTCTTCTCCTTGAAATCGCCAGCGATACTAACACGCGCGCATGCACCCGCTTTTCTTGCTAATCTCACCCCACCTGCCGATGCTGCGCTCGATATCTTCGTTTCAGTTTTTGCCGCCGGACGCGTTGCCGGACGCGAAACTCTTGCTGTGGGCGCGTGGCGTGCGCGCGTTTGGCGACGGTTACGTCAGCCTGCTGCTGCCCTACTATCTGACATTGCTCGGTTACGGCGCGATCGAGATAGGCGCCATCGTTACCGCAACTTTGCTCGGTTCGGGTCTCACTACCTTGGGCGTCGGTCTACTAGCCCATCGATACAGGCAGCGCTGGCTACTCAAAGCGGCAGCGTTTCTGATGGCAGCCACTGGCTTCGCGTTTGTCATGACGACCGCTTTCTGGCCCCTGCTGCTGATTGCAGCGGTGGGCACCATCAACCCTTCAAACGGCGACGCCACCATTTTCGGGCCGCTCGAGCACGCGATGCTGACGCGCACGGTCCGCGCGGAACATCGCACCGCATTGTTTGCGCGTTATACGCTGGCGAGCGCGCTGATCGGCGCACTCGGCGCGCAAGCCGCGGCCCTGCCTGCCGCGGGACAACAATGGTTCGGCATGGATATCAAGACCGCGGTGCAAATCATGTTCGTGGCTTATGGCGGACTCGGCCTGCTGTGCCTGCTGCTGTACCGACGATTGTCCCCGCGCATCGAGCCGCATACGGCCACACCCAATGTCCCCCTCGGCAAATCGAAGCGCACGGTTTACACGCTTGCCGCAGTATTCAGCCTCGATGCTTTTGCTGGCGGCTTTGCCGTTCAATCGCTGCTCGCGTTGTGGTTGTTCGAGCGGTTCCAGCTCTCCGTCGCGGCGACCGCCTCGATCTTCCTGTGGGCCGGAATATTCAGCGCGTTTTCCCAGCTCGCGGCCGTCCCGCTCGCGCGCCGCTTCGGACTGATAAACACGATGGTATTCACGCACCTGCCATCCAGCATTTTTCTGATCCTGGTGCCCCTGATGCCAACGCTCCCGCTGGCGCTGTTTTTTCTCATGCTGCGTTTCGCCCTTTCGCAGATGGACGTGCCGACGCGCACGTCATACGTCATGGCCGTCGTCACGCCGGGCGAGCGCGCTGCCGCCGCGAGCGCGACCGCGGTACCGCGCAGTCTGGCGGCCGCGGTGAGCCCGCTGCTTGCCGGTTGGCTGCTGGCGCTGTCGCCATTCGGCTGGCCGCTCGTCATCTGCGGCGGGCTCAAAATCGTCTATGATCTTGTCTTGCTTGCAATGTTCCGCCGCGCGCGGCCACCAGAAGAAACTGTCCTCGAGGAGAAAACATGAAGTTGCTGACGTTCCGCCCCGCCCGCGCCCGCAGCGGCCATCTGGGCGTCCTGCTCGCCGACAACCGTGTGCTCGACATTTCCGCGCTCGCCGGACGCAAGCTGCCGTCAACTCTGCTGCAATGCATTCAGGACGGCGAAACAGGCCTGGCCGCAGTCGCCGCAGCGCTAGCCGACGCAGAAGCCGCGCTCAAACGCGGCGAACAATTGCCGTACGTATTTAAACTCGACGAAGTTACGCTGGAAGCTCCGCTGCTGCCGGGCAAAATCATGGCGGTGGGCAAGAACTATGCGGACCATGCTGCTGAGGGCGCGGGGCAGGTGTATACGCGCGTTGCCGGTTTCGTCAAGCTCACAAGTTGCGTGGTGGCGCATGACACCACGGTGCGCAAGCCAACATGGACCGAGACCTTTGACTACGAGAACGAACTCGCGATCGTCATCGGCCGCGCGTGCAGCGACGTGCCGCCGGAACAGGCTTACGACTGCGTGTTCGGCTATACGATCATGAACGACCTGTCATGCCGCGACGTGCAATTTGCCGAGCGCAAGGAAGGCAACATCTGTATCGGCAAGAACTTCCCGACCGCCGCTCCGATGGGGCCATGGATAGTGACCAAGGACGAGATCCCGGATCCGCACAATTTGCGTATCGTTACGCGCGTCAACGGCGAAGTACGTCAAGACGGGAATACGAAAAACCAGATTTACCATATCCCCGCCCAAATCGCGTGGTACTCGCATGCGGGATTCGAGCCGGGAGATCTGATCTCAAGCGGCACTCCGGCGGGCACCGGTCTCGGCTACAAAGGCCCGGGCACCTGGTATTTGCAGAACGGCGATCGCGTGGAATGCGAGATCGAGCGCATCGGCACACTTTCCAACACGGTAACTACGCGCAAACGCAGGGCCTGATTAGCGCCTGAAGTCCGCGCTGCGTAAGATACGAGCCCACCGTTCGCGGTCGTTTTCAACCTGCACGCGGAATTCCTCGCTCGTGCCGGGTGCCGGTAACATGCCCTGCGCGATCAATGTCTGCTTCACCAACTCTTCCGACAAAGAGCGATTGACGTCATAGTTGAGCAACGAAATAATCGCGCCCGGTGTGCGCGCCGGCGCAAATATGCCGAACCATCCGCTCGCATCGAACCCCGTCACACCGGATTCCGCGATCGTCGCGATACCGGCGACCGCCGGGTGGCGAACGGCAGACGCCATCGCGACGATGCGAATTTTGCCTCCGCTCAAGTAAGGCAGCACCGCCGGCAACGGCACGAAACCGACTTCCACTTGTCGCGTGAGCACTGCATTTATCGCGGGCAGGCTGCCGTTGTAATCGACGTGAACGATTTGCGCGCCCGTCATCGCAACAAATAACCCGCCTGTCAAACGCGAGGTCGAGCCCTCGCCTGCCGAAGCAAAGTTCACGCTGCGTGGCAACCGGCGCGCCCGTTCGATCAAATCAACAATACTTTCGCGCGGTTGATCGGCCGCCCCTATCACCGCGATCGGCATACGCGCATACATCGCTACCGGCCGCAGATCGATACGCGTGTCGAAAGGCGGACTCGGATTCAATATCGGAAATACGTTAATCGTCGGATTGTCGGCGAACAACAGGGTATAGCCGTCCGCTGCGGACTCGGCCACAAAGCGCGAGCCGGCGTTCGTTTTTCCTCTCACGCGGCGCAACACATTGACCGGCTGGCCAAGCGCGCCCGCCAGCGTCTGCTGCAGTTGTTGCACCATCGTGTCGGTCAACGACGGCGCCGACACGTTCTGCATGACGCGCGTCAGCTTATTAATGCGCGGGATGCCGGCAATGTCCGTGGAGCCAGTGGCTGGAAACGGCAATATTAATTCGACCGGGCGTTCGGGGTACTCGGCATATGACAGCGTCGCATGCAGCAGAAACCCTAGAGCAACCACCCCCGTCAGAGCAGGCCGGACTTTTTCGGAAAATTCAGCCAGCACCCTCTCACGCTTCCCCTGCATCGCCACCCGTGCGCCAGTCCGCGACCTCGCGACAGGCATAACTTTAGGCGCGCGCGGGCGCGACTGCGCTTACCGCTGCGAAGAGACCGGCCACCACATCGCGCGTAATGCCGCGCGTGATAAAGACCAGTTTCGAAGCCCGGCTTGCGTCAGGCCATCGTGCCAGGGCTACCGGCGGGTGAAACAAATGTTGGACACCCTGGATAATGAGCGGCCCGGTCTCGCCGTCGACGTTGATCAGGCCCTTGACGCGCAGCAGGTCCGGCCCGCGCAACCCCGTCAATGTGGCGATGCATTGCTCGAAAGCGCGCGCCGAAAACGGCTGCTCGAAACGCAGCGAAAAAGTATTTATCGCGCTTGCGTGATGACGATGGTCAGCTCGAGTTACGGGCGGCGCGCCACCCAGCCAGCGGTCTATGCGCGCCGCATCCGCATTCGCGTCGTGCAATCCAACCTCGGAAACGAACGATGGGTCGATTGCGCCGTGGCATGCTAGTCCGCTCTGCGCGAATGGCGCCAGTGAAGCAACTCTATCCCTTACCCGCGCCAGCGTTTCGGCATCGACCTGATCGGATTTGGTAATGACAAGGCGATCGGCCAGCGCTGCCTGCTTCAGCGCTTCCGGATGAGCGTCGAGCTGTGACAGCGCATGATAAGCGTCAATGCAGGTAATCACGCCATTGAGACGAAAGTTACCGAGCAGCAGCGTATCCGTCAGCAGCGTTTGCAGGAGGGGCGCCGGGTCCGCCAGGCCCGTCGTTTCCAGCAACACCCGCTCGAAATTGCCGATTTCACCCTTGCGTCGCGCCAGAAACAAATCGCGCAGCGTCTGCTGCAGATCGCCGCGCAAGGCGCAGCACACACAGCCGTTTTCGAGCAGCAGGACTTTTTCCTGCGCGAACCGCAACAGGTCGTGATCAATCCCCTCTTCGCCGTACTCGTTGACAATTACCGCCGTGCGCGCAAACGCGGGCTGTGCAAGCAGATGATTGAGCAGCGTCGTCTTGCCGCTACCCAGAAAGCCGGTGACGATAGTCACCGGAATGCGTCCGGCGAATGGATCGCGCAGCGTAGCGCCCGTCATCTGCAGACGCCCCGTTGTGCGTTAAATCGTCATTTCGAGCGCGTAGAGGCCGCCCGCGAAACGATCCACGGTGAACACGATGCCGCGATCGTCGACGAACACGTCGTTGAGCTGGATTGCGCCCGCAGGTGAAAGCTTTGGCGCGCCCGGCACGAAATAAGCAATTTCTTGCGGCTGGTACGGATTCGACAAATCGTAGGCGCGTACGCCGCCGTTGAAAAACGTGCCGACGATGATGTCGTCGGACTTCCACGAGGCCGGGTTCGGCAGGTTTTCGTGCAGATTGTGCGACCCGTAACGCCCGCCGCGCTTGCCGAACGCATCGACCGGGGGCATCGGCAGCGTGCTGATGGATATCGGATGCGTCTCCGCGCGCGCGTCGAGCACCCAGGTCAGCTTGGGCCAGTCCGCCGCGTTGTCCACCACCGATTCGTCCGTAACCACCAGCAGATCGCGTTTGAATAGTGGCAGCATCGTGTGCGTGAAGCCAAGATACGGCGGGCAGTTGGTCCAGCGCGAAATGACCTTCGGATGCGCCTTGTCGCTGATGTCCATGATGAGCGCCCCATAATCGAGATAGCCAACGTAGGCGCGATCCGGGCGCTCCGGGTATACATTGGTATTGTGGGCGCGGAAGCCCGCGTAGCCCACCGGAAACTCACCGACCTTCTGCCGCGGCGACGGTTCGGCGTCGCCTTCGCGGGTGCCGGGGGCCCACCACCGGCCCGCTTCCTGCGGTTTGGATGGATTGCGTATATCGATAATGCGGTAGCATTGATCGTCCTTCGGACTGCGCGGCTGAAAATCGGGCGCGCCCGAACTCATGTGCACATATTCGCCATCCGCGAACCAGAGCACATGCACGCCGCGCGAATGCGCCCCCGATGCGTCGAAATGAGAGATTAATTTCGGCTGTTCGGGCTTGCTGATATCGAAAATATCAAAACCCGCGGGTTTGTCGCCGGCCTTGGTCGTCTGATAGGCGACGGTCAGTGTATTGCCGACCACATCCAGCGAATTGGACCGCATGCCGCGATGCGGCAGCTCGGTTTGCACGACTACTTTCGGATTACGCGGATCGCTGACGTCGACGCCGGTGAAGTTCTTAGGCGCGGATTCGTGAGCAAGCCACAGTATGCGCCTTCCATCTGCCGCCAGCTGCATGTTCATGCCTTCGCCCATGCCGCCAAAGCCGCCGAGATCGTGATGCGAGATCAGCTTCATGTTCCAGGCCATGGTTTCCGACGGGTCCCCGCTTTTCGCCAGATTGATTTTTTGGTTCATGTTGTAAGAAGTTCCTGCAAGTGAGTGATCGGACGTTGCGGCACATGGCAAAGCGGGCCGCGCACAATTTGAGATTTTACCGACTTTGTCGGACTGCGTCCCGTCAGCCGGGCGCGGCATTTTCTTTCCAGCGCAGCCACACGCGAAGTTTTCTGAAATCTTCCATGTGCAGGCTGTCGGGGAGTATCACGACGCGTTGGACCGGACCGCCGGCATGCGGCCGCAGATTCAGGATCGTCAGGCAAGGCATTACGAAGGTCGTGCCGAGAACTTCAAATTCCCGCCAATCAGTCTCTCGCGTCTGCACGCTGAGCACGTTATCGGAACTGACCTCAAGCGCAACCACGGCGCCGGCCGTCAACAATAACGCGCGAGCCCTGAGCACGACCACGAGATGGACGAGCAAGATAATCGAAGCCGAGGCAGCGAACCAGGGCCTCACATCGATGCACCACATCACCGCCACTGCACCGCCGTGAGCCAGCGTCAATACGCCAGCGAGCAGCCACGATGGCCGCAATTTGATTTTCAGCACGCGATGATTGATTTAATTGTCAGCAGTGCAGCGCAAGCGTGGCGCTGCAAACGGCCGCGGTCAGCGTTTTTGCACGTTGCCGGGAGTTGCAGACGTATTCGCGATGGTGGCCTGCGAATGTATTGTGTCAATCACCACTCCCTTGGGCGCCTCTTCCTTGTGCCGCGCTACCGCCTGCACGTGTTCGATCCTGACTTCGTCCATTTTGGTAGACAGGTTTCGATAGACTATGGTGCCGAGCACAGTCGAGAGCGCAATCAGCACTACCGTTCCTACGCCGAGTCTGCGGCGGCCGTACGTATCGTCCGGGAAAAACTGGACTTTGCCCGCGATTTCGCCCTCGAGCAGTTTAGCGTCGTAGCGCGCACGTTGCTCCGGATTGGAAAGAATCGTGTAACCGTCGCGCATCAAACGCGCCTCAGTTACTGCGGCGGTGACGCCGCGCAGATTTGCAGCATTAAATTTCGCCGACGTTTGCTCGTAAGCGGCATCGATTTGCGCCTGATCGGCATCGTGAGCGATACCCAACATTTCGTAGAACGATCTTTTCACAAAAGTCTCCGGGAAAATACCGCCTTAGCGCATCCTGCTAGCCAGCATTTTTTTACGCTGCCGAAACCGGCTTTAACGCTTGTATCTGCAGGCTGCGGTCGTAGTCGGCGCGTGATTCCGCGTTGGAGAGCGTGCGATAAGCCGTTTGCACGGCGAGGTACTCGGTACGCGAGCGCTCGTTCCCGTGATTGAGCGGATTTTTGGGATCCAGCCTTTTTGCCAGCCTGAAGAAAGACTGCTGAACAACGGTCTGGCTCGCGTACTGCGTGATACCCAGTTGCTGGTAATGCGTCTTCATGCTCCTCCCTGACTTACGAAGCATTGTAAACGGACGTGCAATTAAGCATTAGAATCAAGGTTCAACGTGATGTCAAATGTCGCCGTTCGCGAGCTATTTTGATATCCATATGATTGCAAACATTTATTACTCAAACTCAGCAGAATATGACAGATAAATATTTAAGGCCGCAGACGCGGCGTCCGCGACGGGGCAATCCCGGACTCCGTTCGGACCGTCATGTCTGAAGGCCTCTCCCCGCATGACCCTGCAGCGGGCGCCGGTAATCGCTCGAGTATCCCGGCGCTAGCCTGGGCTAAGCTGACGACCTTCGGGCTAATCGCGTTTACGGGTGACGATGCGCAGGCTTATCTTCAGGGTCAATTGAGCTGCGACGTCAATGCGTTGCAGTCGGGCCACGCGACGTATGGAAGCTACAACACCCCCAAAGGCCGCATGCTCGCTACGTTCCTGCTGTGGCACGACGACAGCGGCTATCTGATGCAATTGCCGCGCAGCGTTTGCGAATCGACGCGCAAGCGTCTCTCCATGTACATTTTACGTTCGAAAGTAACGGCGCGTGACGTCACTGAAGAACGTACGCTGATCGGAGTGGCAGGCGCCGACAGCGACGCACAACTCACAGCCCTTTTTCAGTCAGTACCGAACACTGAGATGACGCAGACAAAAACGAACGATGTGGCCATGCTCAGGCTGGATGCGGACCGCTTTCAGATCACGGCGGAAAATGCGCAGGCATCGGTAGTCGTTGACGCGCTTGCCGCGCTCGCGGCGCCGATAAATGACGCTGCCTGGGATGCCACGAATATCGAGGCGGGAATTCCCTATATCACACCGTCGACGCAAGAACAGTTCGTGCCGCAAATGGCCAATATGGACTTGATAAATGGCGTGAGTTTCAACAAGGGGTGTTACCCCGGCCAGGAAATCGTGGCGCGCATGCACTATCTCGGCAAGTTGAAACAGCGTATGTATCTCGCCACCGTTTCGGGCGGGGAAGCGCCCAAGGCCGGCGACAAACTGTATAGCGCCGACACCGGTGACCAGGCGACGGGCATGATCGTAAACGCGGCACCTCTTGCCATCGGCGGCTTTGCGGTGCTGGCGGTAATTCATATCAAAAGCTTCGAGAGCGGCGCCGTACACCTGAATTCAGCGGCCGGTCCGCTTCTCGCGTTTAGAAAGTTGCCTTATGCAGTACCGGCCTGACACGCGATAGCAGCCGGCATGTGCCTCATTTTATTCGCGCATCAAGTTCATCCGGATTACCCGCTGGTGCTCGCCGCCAATCGCGACGAAACCTATGGCCGCCCTACTGCCGCCGCCGCGTTCTGGACCGACGACGCACGCATCTATGGCGGGCGCGATCTCGTGCAAGGTGGCACATGGCTCGGCGTGTCCACCAACGGCGCGGTGGGCGCGGTGACAAATTACCGGGCAGGCGACGCAATCAAAACGTCGTCGCGCTCTCGCGGTGAACTGGTCGCAAACTATTTGCGCGGAACGCAGCAGCCGGCGGAGTATCTGGAACACGTGTATGCAGATGCAGGCCAGTACAACGGATTCAATCTGATTGCCGGCAACGTCCGGGAGTTGCACTATTTGTCGAATCGCGGCGATGCACCTGCGAAAATTCCGCCGGGCGTCCATGGGCTAAGCAACCACCTGCTGAATACGGATTGGCCCAAAGTCCGGCGCGGCAAAGAAACTCTGGCCACGCTGCTCGTCGTGACTTCGCAGGCATTGATCGATGGGCTGTTCGGGCTGCTGGCGGAACGGACCATTGCCCCCGATGACATTCTGCCCGCAACAGGCGTTGGAATCGCGCGCGAGCGCATATTGTCGCCGGCGTTCATCGCATCGTCAGGCTACGGGACGCGATCTTCGACTGTAATACTGGTCGACAACCAGGGCGAAGTCACTATCATCGAACGCAGTTTTGGCGCGGCAGGCGCCGACCTCGGCATGACGAGCGGCGGCTTTGCGCTCGACAAGGCGACTACATCTGCGGCGGCGTGATTGACGCCAGGCGCATGGTACGGTGCGGTATACCTGCATCGAGATATTCTTCGCTCACCACTTCAAAACCGAAGCGCCGATAAAATCCGATGGCATGCGTTTGCGCGCTGAGTTCAATGCATGCATGCGATCGCTCGCGCGCAGCGGCGATCAGCTCGCGCAGCAACATGCCGCCGACGCCGCGCTTGCGCCACGGCAGCAGGACCGCCATGCGGCCGATATGACCGTCGGGCAGCAAACGCCCTGTGCCGATCACTTCTCCACTGCCAGTGGCGGCGAGAACGTGCAGGCAACAAACGTCGACGGCGTCCCACTCGAGTTCCTCGGGCACTTTCTGCTCTTCGACGAAAACCTTACGCCGAATGGCGTGCAGATCCGAAGCCGCTGAGTCCCAGTTCACACGCCGAACTGCAATATCGGAAAAACGACTCATGATCATGAATTATAATCGTGGCCGCCCCGCATAGAGCGAATAACCGAGGATTCAGGATCAATGCAAAGTCTGTGGAACGATGAGGAAGCGGCAGGTTATCGCGGAGACCTGGCGCAGCGCGTCTACACTTCACGCCTGCTTGGCCGCGATAAGTCTCTCGTACTGCACGGAGGCGGCAATACTTCCGTCAAACTTCACGAGCGCAATCTAGTGGGCGACGAAGAAGATATCCTCTACGTCAAAGGCAGTGGCTGGGACCTCGAGTTCATCGAAGAAGCTGGATTTTCGCCGGTCAGCATGGCCCACCTCCTGCGGCTTGTCCAATTGAAGGAGCTCAGCGATCCGCAAATGGTCAATGAATTGGTGACGCACATGACGCGAGCATCGGCGCCTGTGCCGTCGGTCGAGACTATATTGCATGCTTTGTTGCCGCATAAATACGTCGATCACACCCATTCCGACGCGGTACTGGCCGTGACGAACACTGGCGATGGTGCGCAACGCATAGCCGACATTTACGGCAACAAGGTCGTCACGATTCCCTACATCATGCCTGGGTTCGATCTTGCCCGGCTGTGCGCCGAACTATTTCCACAGCAGGCCGGCCTAGAAACTATCGGCATGGTCTTGTTGAATCACGGCATATTTTCGTTCGGCGCGACGGCGCGGGAATCCTACGAACGAATGATCGAGCTGGTTGATATGGCCGAAAGCTATCTCAAGAAGCGCGGGGCATGGCAGTTGAAGGTGCCGGACACGGATTTTTGCGAGGCAGCGCCAACTGCAGAAATCGCCGTGCTGCGTTGTGAAATATCCCGTTGCGCCGGACAACCCATGATAGTCAGCACACTCCGGAACAATCGGACGTTGTCGTTTGCCCGTCGTCCCGATGTCGCAAACATTTCCCAGCAAGGCCCGGCGACTCCTGACCACGTGATTCGCACCAAACGCCTGTCGATGGTGGGCCGCGACGTCGCACGTTACGCCCGGGCCTATCGCGACTATTTTGCCGAAAATGCACTGCTGACGAAAGAAAGCAAAACCATCCTGGATGCCGCGCCGCGGGTCGTGCTCGACACTAACTTTGGGCTCTGCGTTGCTGGCCGTACTGTCAAGGATGCCTCGATAGTTGCGGATCTCTACAGCCATACCCTCGATGTAATCGAGCGCGCCACGCAATTGGGCGGTTACCGGGCGTTGCCCGCGCGCGATATTTTCGACGTCGAATATTGGGACCTCGAGCAGGCAAAGCTGCGCAAGGCTGGTAAACCGCCAGTCTTCACCGGCGAAGTTGCCCTGGTCACGGGCGCAGCGTCTGGCATCGGCAAGGCGTGTGTTGACGCGCTGCTTGCACGCGGCGCGGCGGTGGTCGGTCTTGATATTGACAGCAAAGTCGAGTCATTGCAGAAGCGGCAGGATTATCTCGGGGTCCGCTGTGACATCGCGTTGCGTGAAGCGGTTGGCGCCGCGCTCGATTCTGCCGTACTTGCTTACGGCGGAATCGATATGTTGATACTCAACGCAGGCATATTCCCCAGTGGAACTGCAATCGCCGCGCTCGACACCATCGCGTGGCGCAAGGTCATGAACATCAACGTCGATGCAAATTTGATACTTTTACGCGAATGCCATGCCTTGCTCAAACTGGCGCCGCGCGGCGGCCGCGTCACAGTGATCGGGTCGAAAAACGTGGCGGCTCCAGGCCCCGGCGCAGCGGCTTATTCGGCGTCGAAGGCAGCGCTGACGCAACTCGCACGCGTTGCCGCTCTGGAATGGGGCGCCGACAATATTCGCGTCAATACGCTGCATCCCAATGCAGTATTCGATACCTCGATATGGAGCGACGAAGTGCTGGCATCACGCGCAGCCTTCTACGGACTCAGCGTCGAGCAATACAAAACGAACAACATTCTTAAAGTCGAAGTCACGAGCCGCGATGTCGCCGAGCTTGCCGCGGAAATGTGCGGCCCGCTGTTTGCCAAAACGACCGGTGCGCAAGTGCCCATCGATGGCGGCAATGAGCGCGTAATCTGATGGCCGAAATTATTTCAAAATTCGACACGTTGCGTTGGCGCGACGGCCGGCTGGAGATGATAGACCAGCGCCTATTGCCTGCGGAGATACGTTATCTGCCTTTTGCTTCGGCACGCGAGGTCGCCGGAGGCATACGCGATATGGTAGTTCGCGGCGCTCCTGCAATCGGCTGTGCTGCCGCTTACGGCGTTGCGCTTGAAGCCCTGCGATTGGCTCACCAAACATCCGCTGAATTTGATCGAGAATTGGGTGGCGCGTTTTGCGCGCTGGCGGCGAGTCGGCCGACCGCAATCAATCTTTTTTGGGCGCTTTCACGTATGCGACGCACTTGGGAAAATAGTCGCGACGGCAAACCTGCATATGGTGCGGAGCGGCTGTTAGAGGAAGCCCATGCCATCCTCAAGGAAGACGTAGTTGCCAATCGCCGCATGGGTCGATATGGCGCAGAGCTGATTCCGGACGGCGCCTCTATCCTCACGCATTGCAATGCCGGTGCGCTTGCGACCGCAGGGCACGGTACTGCGCTAGGCGTTATCAGATCGGCGATTGAAGCCGGTAAAAACGTCAGCGTATTTGCGGACGAGACGCGGCCTTTTCTGCAGGGCGCCCGACTTACTGCCTGGGAACTCATGCAGGACGATATTCCCGTCACCTTGATAGCAGACAATGCGGCGGGACATCTGATGAGCCGCGGGGAAATCGATGTCGTAGTCGTCGGCGCCGACCGCATTGCCGGCAACGGAGATGTTGCGAACAAGATTGGTACTTACCAGGTTGCGGTGCTTGCGCGCCGGCACAACATTCCTTTCTATGTTGCCGCGCCGCTGTCCACCATAGACTCCGCGATCGCGAGCGGCGCCGATATTCCAATTGAAGAGCGCTCTGCCGAAGAAATCAGCGGGTACCGGGAATTGAGATGGGCACCGGCCGAGGTTGCTGTGCGCAATCCGGTATTCGACGTGACGCCGGCAGAACTTGTGACTGCGCTCATTACCGAGAAGGGCGTCGTGCTGGCGCCCGACTCCGGCAAGATCAATCAGTTATTAAAGGAAATACAGCCGGTCAGATAGTAAGACCGCCCGTGACTTCCAACACGGCGCCATTAATGTAACTCGCTTCGTCAGAAGCCAGCCAGGCGAAAGTATTGGCGATTTCCTCCGGCCTGCCTAGCCTGCCGAGGGGGACTTTCTCTTCGAGCGCGCGCAAGACGCGTTCGGGCATGGATTTGAGAATATCGGTGGCGACAAAACCGGGACACACCGCGTTGGCGCGGATGCCCTTGCGCCCGAGTTCGCGCGCCCACGTCTTCACCATGCCGAGCAATCCCGCCTTGGCGGCGGCGTAGTTAGTTTGCCCGAAATTTCCCGTCAGGCCGACAATCGATGAAGCATTCAGTATGACGCCCGATTGTTGAGCGAGCATGGTGTTCACTACCGCCTTGGTGCAGTTGAAAACGCCCTTGAGGTTGATGTCGATAACGCGGTCAAACTGATCTTCAGTCATGTTTTTCAGCTGAGCGTCCTGCACGATGCCCGCATTGTTGACCAGGCAGTCGACACGGCCCCATTTGGCGACTGTGGCTGCGACCATCGCTTCCAGCGTCCGTATGTCGCGCACGTCGGCCACGTAGCCCATGGCATCGCCGCGCGTTTCCTTGCACATCGCGACGGTGTCTTCGACCGTTTCCAAACTCAAGTCGCATACGACTACCTTGGCGCCTTCGTTGGCGAACTTGACCGCAGTGGCCTGCCCTATACCGCGGCCAGCGCCGGTAATAATTGCTACTTTGTCCTGAAGTCTCATCGACTGCCTTTCAAGTTGTTTTGTTTTACCAAACACGTCGTTGCAGCGCACAAATCGCTTGATTTTAGTGCGCCGCACAATGTGTCCGCAATAGCAGTAAAACGCTCCAATCTATGGCAAGCCTAGTGGTTGTGTGGCAAGCCAAACCGTCGAACAATCAACCTTTTACTGTGCTTATCTGGAGGGATGACACTGATATTACTTTGGTCGTGGGAAGTAGAGTTAGCGATGAGCAATCAATTACTTAACCGCAGGCCCGATATTTGCACTTGAGCGACGCTGAGCAAAAAAGGCGCTGAGGCGCCCGCCGCATTCGCCGCCCAGGACGCCTGGCGTCACAGTAGCGTGAAAGTTGAGCTTGGCGTCCGCAAACAGGTTAACCGCACCGCCGCAAGCTCCGGTCTTGGAATCTGCCGCGCCATACACAAGCCGGGCAATTCTGGCATGCATGATGGCACCGGCGCACATGACGCACGGTTCAAGCGTCACATAGATTTCACAGCCAGTCAGGCGGTAGTTGCCGGTATGCGCGGCAGCATCGCGTATTGCGATGATTTCGGCATGAGCCGTTGGATCGCGCGCGGAAATCGGTTGGTTGTAGCCACGGCCGACGATCACGCCATCTTTCACTACGACCGCGCCGACCGGCACCTCACCGCGCATTTCAGCTTCATCGGCCAGCGCCAGCGCGTCCCGCATGTAGCACTCATCGGCCATTGCGCAAACGCCGGTTAACGCAATGCGCTTTCATATATTTCCTGCTTGAAGCCCACCAGCAGCTGTTTGCCATAGCTGAGTACCGGCCGCTTGATGATAGACGGCTGCGCCAGCATCAGCCCAATCGCCTTGCGCTGATCTATGCCCTGCTTATCTTTCTCCGCAAGCTTGCGAAACGTCATACCCGCCCGATTCAACAAGGTCTCCCAGCCCACTTTCCCGCACCAGTTTTCGAGCAATCTGCGGTCGACGCCGTTTACCTTGTAATCGTGAAATACATAAGCGATGCCCTGCTCGTCGAGCCAGGAACGGGCTTTTTTCATCGTGTCGCAGTTTTTGATGCCGTAAATCGTGACGTTCAATTCGAGCCTCCTTCTGGCTCCAGGTTTCCCGCCTCATTGTCGAGCGCGGCTCCTATTCCCATTCGATCGTCGCTGGCGGTTTGCTGGAAATATCATAAACGACGCGATTGATGCCGCGGACTTCGTTGATGATGCGGTTCGATACTTTCGAGAGAAGGCTGTAAGGCAGCTCTGCCCACTGAGCAGTCATGAAATCCGATGTTTGCACTGCGCGCAGGGCCACGACATTCTCGTAAGTTCTGCCGTCGCCCATCACGCCGACCGAGCGCACCGGGAGAAATACGACGAATGCCTGCGCGGTTTTTTCATACCAGCCGGCGGCACGCAATTCATCGATAAAAATCGCATCAGCGCGGCGCAGCAATTCGGCATACTCGGACTTTACCTCGCCGAGTATGCGCACGCCCAGGCCCGGCCCTGGAAACGGATGGCGGAACACCATATCGCGCGGAAGTCCAAGCGCGAGGCCTAGTTCGCGCACCTCATCCTTGAACAGTTCGCGCAAAGGCTCGAGCAGCTTCAAGTGCAGCGATTCGGGCAGGCCACCGACGTTGTGATGCGATTTGATGGTATGCGCTTTTTTCGTTTTTGCGCCCGCAGATTCGATGACGTCAGGATAGATGGTCCCCTGCGCAAGCCACTTGACCCCTGGCAATTTTGCCGACTCGCGCTGGAACACTTCGACAAAAACGCGCCCGATGATCTTGCGTTTCTGCTCCGGCTCGTCGATCCCCGAGAGTTCGCCCAGAAAATGCGCCGAAGCGTCGACGTGGATCACTTTCACGCCGAGCCCGCTCGCGAACGTCTGCATTACCTGCTCCGCCTCATTCAGCCGCAGCAGGCCATTGTCGACAAATACGCAAGTCAGTTGCTTGCCAATTGCACGGTGTATCAACGCTGCAGCGACCGCGGAGTCGACCCCTCCCGATAAGCCTAATAACACTTCGTCGGCACCGATCTCAGAGCGGATCTTGCCGATCGCTTCATCGACGTAACCCGGCATGCGCCAGTCACCCTTGAGTTCGCAGATGTCGCGCACGAAGCGCTCGATGATGGCCTTGCCCTGGAGCGTATGCGTAACTTCTGGATGGAATTGCACTGCGTAAAACTTGCGCGCTTCATCGGCCATCCCGGCGACCGGGCATGCAGGATTGCTAGCAATGACTTTGAAGCCGGCTGGCATAGCGGTCACCTTGTCGCCGTGGCTCATCCAGACGTCCAGCAGACCGTGGCCTTCAGTATTTACGCGGTCCTGAATATCTTTCAGCAGCGCCGAGTGTCCTTGCGCGCGGACTTCGGCATAGCCAAATTCACGCACCCTGCCGCTTTCCACTTTGCCGCCAAGCTGATCGGCCATGGTCTGCATGCCGTAGCAGATGCCGAGTACTGGCACGCCCAGTTCGAATACCGCCTGCGGCGCGCGCGGGGTACCGCCCTCCCATACGGATGCAGGACCGCCGGACAGAATGACACCGGCGGGGGCGAAGTCACGCACGAATTTGTCCGTAACGTCGTGCGGATGCAATTCGCAGTAGACATTCGCTTCACGCACGCGCCGCGCAATCAGCTGAGTATATTGAGCGCCGAAATCGAGGATGAGAATTTTCTGATGCGACATTTCAACACTTGCAATTCGGCCTTGCGGCGCAGTTAAAAGATGCGGCAACGGCTACTGTCTTTACCGAACTGTCCCATCCGGCCGTCACGACCTACTCGACACGATAGTTCGGCGCTTCCTTGGTAATCTGCACATCGTGCACGTGCGATTCGCGTATGCCGGCATGTGTGATTTCGACGAATTCAGCCTTGCTGCGTAATTCGTCGATGGAATCGCAGCCGGTGTAGCCCATGCTTGCGCGCAGGCCGCCCATCAGCTGCTGTATCAACGGGACGACGCCGCCTTTGTACGGCACTCGCCCTTCGACCCCTTCGGGGACCAGTTTTTCCGTTGCTTCTTCAGCATCCTGAAAATAGCGGTCGGCCGCGCCCTGCTGCATGGCGCCAAGCGAGCCCATGCCCCGGTATGTCTTGTACGAACGTCCTTGGTAAAGTTCGGTGTCGCCCGGCGATTCTTCAGTGCCCGCGAACAACCCGCCTATCATGACCGTATGAGCGCCAGCGGCAAGCGCTTTAGCAATGTCGCCGGAAAAGCGGATGCCGCCATCAGCAATCAATGGAATATCGGACCTGGCCAGCGCCTTAGCCACGTTTTGGACGGCACTGATCTGCGGCACGCCGACCCCGGCCACGATCCGCGTGGTGCAAATTGAGCCCGGTCCAATACCCACTTTCACTGCATCAGCGCCGTGGTCAGCGAGCGCTTTCGCCGCATCGGCTGTCGCGATATTGCCGCCAATCACCTGCGACTTTGGAAAATTCTTTTTTACCCACTTCACGCGATTGAGCACGCCCTGCGCGTGACCGTGCGCCGTATCGACCACAATGACGTCGACGCCCGCCTCGATCAAAGCTTCCGCGCGCTCTTCGGTGCCTTCACCCACCCCGATGGCGGCGCCTACGCGCAAGCGCCCGAGCTTATCTTTGCACGCGTGCGGATGCTCGGTCGATTTTTGAATGTCCTTGACCGTTATCAGGCCGCGCAGCTCGAAATTCTTGTTCACCACCAATACACGCTCGAGGCGATGCCTATGCATCAAAGTCATCGCGTCTTCGCGCGTCGCGCCCTCGCGCACCGTCACGAGCTTTGCCCGCGGGGTCATGATGTTCTTGACCGGCTGGCCCAGGTTGGTTTCAAACCGCAGATCGCGATTGGTGACAATACCAACGACGCGCCCTTTGGCATCGATTACCGGCAACCCCGAAATCTTGTGCAGGTTTGTCAGCGCAAGCACGTCACGCACTTTCATGTCTTGCGTAATGGTGATGGGATCTTTGACCACGCCGCTTTCAAAGCGCTTGACTTTAGCCACCTCGGCCGCCTGCGCGCGGGCAGTCATGTTCTTGTGGATAATGCCGATACCGCCTTCCTGCGCGATGGCAATCGCGAGCCTGGCTTCCGTCACGGTGTCCATCGCAGCGGACATCAAAGGAATGTTGAGGGTGATATTGCGCGTAAGCCGGGTTTTCAGGCTCGCGTCGCGTGGCAGTATCGTGGAGTGGGCGGGAATTAGCAGGACATCGTCGAAGGTCAGGGCTTTTTGGACCACGCGCATCTGGTGTTCCCTCGCAAAACAGCATTATACGCAAACCGGCGTAAACCGCCAAGCAATCAGCCGCGTTAGTGCAGTTGAATCATTGACGTGCAACCGCAATATCGTTAGCGTGGGGTCACTCGAGACGTGCGGACGAAAAAGCTCGTCGGGCTTTAATTGGAGAGGAATATTTATGATGAAACAACTGATGTTGAGCGGCGTATTCTTTCTGGCGGCGGGCACCGCTGCTGGCCAAGTCATGGAATGCATAGACGCGAAGGGCAGTAAAACCATCGCGCAATTCTGCCCGCCGGGCACCGTGAAAGAAATTACCCGAGGTGGCGCGACCCCCTCCTCCGCACCTGCCGCCGGCACGGGTGCCGCGGCGCCCAAGTCCCTGGCTGAACGCGACGCCGAATTCAAGAAACGTGCGCTTGAGCGTCAGGAGTCGGAAACCAAATCGGAGAAGTCGAAAGCAGACGCCAAGGAACAGGAACGCGGCTGCCTCGAGGCGCGCGCCCAGTTGCGCGCCGTGACAGAAGGCCAGCGCATCACGCGCAACGATTCCAAGACCGGCGAACGTATCGTCGTCGAGGATAAAGACCGCCCCGCTGAACAGGCCGCGGCCCAGAAATCAGCCGATCAGTGGTGCAACAAGAAATAGTACGCCCGCCCCCGCTCCGTTTACCGCATTACTTGCCCGCTCGTCGCGCACGCGTTCTGCGCGCCTGCTTTGGATCTGCAATCAGCGCGCGATAGATTTCAACGCGATCGAATGCCCGTACGATCGTCGACGATGCGACGCGCTGTCCGTATATACCGATCGTTGGAATAGAGGCGTTAAGCTCAAGAAAACGCGACAGTATGCCAGATCGCTCCACCGCCTGCCCCGCAGTACAACCGGATTGAACGCGCAGCGTCACGACGACCTGTTCTGCGGGCGACAGGTAAACGACGTCGATTTCTATTTCTGCGCCAGGCGCATCAGCCATAGACAGTGCGCGCGCGCATGACGAATGCATCCACCATGTTGTTCGCGATATAACCGAACACCGGCCCCACCAGTTTTTCCAGCAGGCGGCTCGAGAATTCATACCGCAGCTCCAACTCTGTCTTGCACCCCGCGCCGAGATCGGTAAAACGCCAGCCGCCCTCGAGAGTCCTGAACGGCCCTTCGATCAACTTGATCTGCATGAACTGCGGCGGCTCCTTCATGTTTTCAGTGCTGAAGCTCTGCCGTATGCCGCGAAAGCTGATATGCAGGGTCGCACGCGTTATTTGCGCGTCACGAAAAGTGCATTCACTCGCGGAGCACCAGGGCAGAAACTCGGGATACTTTTCCACTGCATCCACGAGTTCGAACATGCTTGCCGCAGAATATGAGACGAGCACCGATTTGTTGACTTGCGCCATGGACGATCGTAGACGGGAATATGTGCGGCGGGTGAATGCCGGATGCTTGCTGCTACAATTCGAATTTGGCGGCCACTATACCTCGACATGAGCATCGCGCAAAATAAAAAAGCCTTTCACGATTATTTCGTGGAGCAGAAATTCGAGGCCGGCGTCGAACTGGAAGGCTGGGAAGTCAAGTCCATACGCGCAGGCCGGGTGCAGCTCAAGGAAGCTTACGTAATCGTGCGCAACGGCGAGATCTACCTGATCGGCTGCCACGTAAGCCCGCTGTCGACGGTATCGACGCATTTCACCCCCGATCCGATGCGCATGCGAAAACTGCTGCTGCATAAAGAAGAAATCAACCGACTTATCGGCAGCGTCGAGCGCGCAGGCTATACCATGCTGCCTCTCGACATGCATTTCAAGCGCGGGCGCATCAAGCTCGAAATCGGGCTTGCGAAAGGCAAGAAGCAGCACGACAAACGCCAGGCCGAAAAAGAACGCGACTGGCAGCGCGAAAAGCAAAGAGTCCTGAAGGTACGGTGATGCCGTACTCGCCTTATCCGGCCCTGGTCGCCGCCAATCAATGTTGAGACTGACGGAAATCAAACTGCCGCTCGATCACGACGAGGCTGCCCTCGCCGGGGCGGTACTCAAGCGATTGAAGATCGCCGCTGATGAAATGTTCCGCTACAGCATTTTTCGCCGCGGGGTCGATGCTCGGCACCGTTCTGCGATTGCTTTCATCTACACGCTGGATGTGGAAGTCCAGGACGAAGCCGTTGTGCTCGAACGAGCCGGACCCGATTCTCACCTGTCGCGTGCGCCGGATACCGATTACCGGTTCGTTGCCAGGGCGCCGGCGAATCTTGCGTCGCGCCCTCTTGTAATCGGTACCGGGCCATGCGGGCTGTTTGCCGGCCTCACGCTCGCGCAAATGGGGTTCCGTCCGCTCATACTGGAGCGCGGCAAGGAAGTACGCGAGCGAACGAAGGATACGTTTGGACTGTGGCGCAAGTCTGTGCTAAATCCAGAATCGAACGTGCAATTCGGCGAAGGCGGCGCCGGCACATTTTCCGATGGCAAGCTGTACAGCCAGATCAAGGATCCGCGCCATATCGGGCGCAAGGTGCTGACAGAATTCGTCAAAGCCGGCGCGCCGCCGGAAATTCTCTATATGAGCAAGCCGCACATCGGCACGTTCCGGCTGGTCGGTGTCGTCGAACGCATGCGCAAATCGATACATGCACTGGGTGGCGAAGTCCGTTTTCAAAGTCGGGTAACGGACATCGACGTCGAAAACGGACATGTGCGCGGCGTCAAACTCGCGGGCGGCGAAATGATTGCCGCAAGCCATGTCATAGTCGCCGTCGGCCACAGCGCGCGCGATACTTTCGAGATGCTGCACGAGCGCGGCGTCCATATCGAAGCCAAGCCGTTTTCCATAGGCCTGCGCATCGAGCATCCCCAGTCGGTCATAGACCGCGCGAGGTACGGTGCGCATGCCGGTCATTCGCTGCTCGGCGCTGCCGATTACAAAGTCGTACACCATTGCCGGAACGGGCGCTCCGTCTATAGTTTCTGCATGTGCCCTGGCGGGACGGTGGTCGCTGCGGCGTCCGAACCAGGCCAGGTCGTGACCAACGGCATGAGCCAGTACTCGCGCAACGAACGCAATGCCAATGCCGGCATCGTGGTCGGAATTACGCCGGACGATTATCCGGACGGTCCGCTGGCCGGCATTAAATTCCAGCGTCACTGGGAAACGCTGGCATTCGCAGCGGGGGGAAGCGACTATCGTGCGCCAGCGCAACTGGTGGGCGACTTTATTGCGCAGCGCGCATCGACGGCATTGAGTTCAGTCACGCCCTCGTACACGCCGGGCGTGCGGCTCACGGACTTGCAAACTTGCCTGCCGCCCTACGCTGCCGAAGCAATCCGCGAGGCGCTTCCGGCATTCGCCCGGCAGATCAGAGAATTCGCCATGCACGACGCTGTATTGACGGGCGTGGAAACGCGTACCTCTTCCCCCGTCCGGATCCCGCGCGATGAAAAATATGAAAGCGTGAATACGCGCGGGCTCTATCCTGCCGGCGAAGGCGCGGGCTACGCTGGCGGCATATTTTCTGCCGGGGTTGATGGCATTGAAGTCGCCGAAGCCGTGGGGCGGAGCCTATCGGCGTGACTTGCGCCACGATTGCGCGCCATTCCACATTAATTAATAAACGAAAAAATGGAAAAAATTCGCGTCTCGAAACTGATGTCGCAGCAAGGCATATGCTCGCGCCGTGAAGCCGACAGCTATATTGCCAAGGGCTGGGTGCTGGTCGATGATCTGCCGGTAACCGAACTCGGCACTCGAATATTTCCAAGTCAGCGCATTACGCTCACGAAGGGAGCGCGGTCTGAACAGGCAGCCAGTGTAACGGTCCTGCTGCACAAGCCCATCGGGTACGTATCCGGCCAGGCCGAGCAAGGTTACCGGCCTGCCATCGTCCTGATCACCGCGAAAGCGCATTTCAAAAGCGATCGTTCGTCCCTGCGCTTCCAACCCGTGCACCTGAAAGGTCTCGCGCCCGCGGGTCGGCTTGATATCGATTCCACCGGCCTGCTGGTTCTTACTCAGGATGGCCGTGTTGCCAAGCAGTTGATCGGTGAGAGTTCCGGTATCGATAAAGAATATCTCGTACGCGTCGAAGGCAGGCTATCCGCAGAGGGCCTCAGCAAGCTGAACTGCGGGCTTAGCCTGGACGGTGTCGCACTGAAACGCGCCGACGTCAGCTGGCAAAACAGGGATCAACTTCGCTTTGTGCTGCGCGAAGGCAAGAAACGTCAGATCCGGCGCATGTGCGAACTGGTCGGGCTGACCGTGACCGGCCTGAAACGCGTGCGCATCGGGCAGGTCGTGCTCGGGGATCTGCCCCAGGGCAACTGGCGTTACCTGCGCAGCGATGAGCGCTTTTAGCAGGCGAGGCGGCGCTCCCGCGCCTGGAAAGATGGGGTGGCCTACGGGGCTCGAACCCGTGACCCTTGGAATCACAATCCAATGCTCTACCAGCTGAGCTAAGGCCACCATCAAAACAAATTGCGGCACGGTACTGTCTGGTGCGCCCGGCGGGACTCGAACCCACAACCCCCGGCTTAGAAGGCCGGTGCTCTATCCGGTTGAGCTACGGGCACTCCCCGCGGATACATATGTGGTCGGGGTGGAGAGATTTGAACTCCCGACATCCTGGTCCCAAACCAGGCGCGCTACCAGGCTACGCTACACCCCGAGATTAGAACCGTTTTAGTGTAGGCTGCCACCAGCCGTAATCCGATGTCGCGCCGGCACTAAAGGCGCGTAATATAACCCCCAGCGCTACCGGGGGTCAATGCAATCCGGCCGAAATGCGACCACGCCCTTTCGACTTGCCCAGCCCCCGTATTTCTGCTATAAAACGCACCATTTTTGACGAATCGGAAAAGCCTCATGGCAGCAGAATTGCACAAACAGCATCAACCGTACAAGGCGAAGGCGCGCGAGGAATACATGAATTCCAAGCAGCTCGCCCATTTCAGAAACATGCTGGCCGAAATGAAGCGCGACCTGTCGCAAGACATCGATCGCACTGTCCATACCATGCAGGACGAGGCGACGATCTTCGCCGATCCGAACGATCGCGCGAGCCAGGAGTCGGACATGTCCCTGGAATTGCGCAATCGCGACCGCGAGCGCAAGCTGATCAAGAAGATCGACGAGACCATCGTCAAGATCGATGCAGGCGAATACGGGTATTGCGACAGCTGCGGTGTAGAAATCGGTCTTAAACGCCTGGAAGCGCGCCCTACCGCTACGCTGTGCATCGATTGCAAGACGCTGGACGAGTTGCGCGAGAAGCAAGTCGCCAAGTAACCGGTCTCTGTCCGCAATTAAAAAAGGGCAGCCACAGGCTGCCCTTTTCGCTTAAAGGCGAACAGCTTATTGCACTGTTTGCGGCTGCGCCTGCTGACTTTGCGCTTCTGCCGCTGCAGCTTTCATGCTTAGACGCAGGCGGCCTTTGTCGTCCGCCTCGATGACTTTGACGCGCACCTGCTGACCTTCTTTCAGATGATCGGCAACTGCATTGACACGCTCGTTAGCAATCTGCGAGATATGCAGCAGGCCGTCCTTACCCGGCAGCACGCTGACGATCGCGCCGAAATCCAGCAGCTTCAGCACGGTACCGTCGTAAATCCTGCCGACTTCGACATCCGCGGTGATTTCCTCGATGCGCTTGCGCGCCATTTCGCCGCCTTCTGACGATACGCATGCGATCGTGACGGTGCCATCGTCCGTGATATCGATGGAGGTACCGGTTTCCTCGGTCAACGCACGTATCACGGCGCCACCTTTGCCGATAACATCGCGGATTTTTTCGGGCTTGATCTTGAGCGTGATCATGCGTGGCGCGTACGCCGACAGCTCTGTGCGCGGTGTTTCGAGCGCGGTCTTCATTTTGCCTAGAATGTGTATGCGGCCTTCACGCGCCTGCACCAGCGCCGCATGCATGATTTCCTTGGTGATACCGGTGATCTTGATATCCATTTGCAGCGCGGTAATGCCTTTTTCCGTGCCGGCCACCTTGAAATCCATATCGCCCAGATGATCTTCGTCGCCGAGAATATCCGACAGCACGGCAAAACGATTGCCTTCTTTGATCAGGCCCATCGCGATGCCGGCCACGTGCGCTTTAAGCGGCACGCCGGCATCCATCAGCGCCAGACACCCGCCGCAGACCGAGGCCATTGAGCTCGAACCATTCGACTCAGTGATCTCGGACACGACGCGCATCGAGTAACCGAACTCTTCCGGAGTGGGAAGTACAGCCAGCAAAGCACGCTTGGCAAGACGACCATGGCCGATTTCGCGGCGTTTCGGCGATCCCACGCGGCCGGTCTCGCCGGTCGCGTATGGAGGCATGTTGTAGTGAAGCATGAAGCGGTCGGTATATTCGCCCATCAGCGCATCGATACGCTGCTCATCGCGCGAGGTGCCAAGAGTGGCAACGACGACCGCCTGGGTTTCGCCGCGGGTGAATAGAGCCGAACCATGCGCTCGCGGCAGCACGCCCGAGCGGATGGAAATCGGGCGCACGGTACGCGTATCGCGCCCGTCTATGCGCGGCTCGCCGTTCAGTATCTGGCCGCGCACGATTTTCGATTCGAGCGCGAAGCAGATCTCCTTGACCGCGTTGCCGTCGGGGCCGCCTTCGCTGCCCACACCGACTTCGTTGAACACGCGCTTCCAGATATTATTGATCGCCTCGGAACGCGCGCCCTTCTGCTTGATTTGAAATGCCGCGTTCAAATCGCTTTCGCTAATGCCGGAGATCCGTGCGGCGAGTGCTTCGTCCTTGGCCGGCGGCGCCCACTCCCATACGGGATTGTTCACCTCGTCCGCCATCTGATTGATAAGCTCGATCACGGCCTGCATTTGCTCGTGGCCGTGTACAACAGCACCCAGCATCACGTCTTCCGACAATTCGCCGGCCTCGGATTCGACCATCAGGACGGCTTGTTGCGTGCCCGCCACCACAAGGTTCAACTCGCTCGTCTTCAACTCGGTGGCCGTCGGGTTGAGTATGTATTGACCTTCCGCATAGCCGACGCGCGCAGCGCCGATCGGCCCGTTAAACGGGATGCCTGAAACAGCCAGGGCAGCCGAAGTGCCTATCATCGCAGGGATGTCCGAATCGACTTCGTTGTTCGAAGACATTACCGTCGCCACGACCTGAACTTCGTTGTAGTAGCCATCGGGAAACAAAGGACGTATCGGACGATCGATCAGGCGCGACGTCAAAATTTCTTTTTCCGACGGACGGCCCTCGCGCTTGAAAAAGCCGCCTGGGATTTTGCCGGCGGCATACGTACGTTCCTGATAATCGACAGTTAACGGCAGGAAGTCCTTGCCCTCTGCGGCGGATTTCTTGCCGACCACCGTCACCAGCACTACCGTGTCGTCGAGGCTCACCAGGACGGCGCCGCTTGCCTGGCGCGCGATCTCGCCGGTTTCCAGCGTCAGCTTTTGACGCCCCCACATGATCGTTTTCTTAATCGGGTTCACTGTCTTATCCTTTTATGCCAGGGTTTCGCCTGCGCGTTGCTGAGCAGGCTCAGATATCAAAATACAGGCTCTAAAACAAACATGGCCGTCCTGGACACAATCCCGGGCCGGCCATTCTTTCAACCGCACTATTCAGCCACCGACCACGGTGGACGTCACTTGCGCAGACCGAGGCGATCGATCAGGGCCCGATATTTTTCAACGTTCGAACGTTTCAGGTAGTCGAGCAACTTGCGACGCTGACTCACCATGCGCAGCAGGCCGCGGCGTGAGTGATGATCCTTGACGTGGATCTTGAAATGTTCGGTCAATTCGGTGATGCGCGCGGACAACAATGCAACCTGAACTTCCGGCGAACCGGTGTCGGATTGCTTGCGCTGGTAGTCTTTGACGATTTGGGCTTTTTGCGTGCCGCTGGTTGGCATTCTTGTCTCCACTTGCAAAGTCGACTATTTTAACCCGTAACTAGCGGCTTTCTCAAGCAATTTTCTGGATTTCCCCAATGACTCCCGGGGCCACCGCCGCTGTGGCCAGCAAGCGTTTAGGCAGCACCTGACCGTTCGGCTTGCGCTCTCCCAGTCCCAGAAAACGCCCGTTCTCGTCATATAGACGCACCAAACCAGCGGTTTCCGCAAGCGCCCCGCCAAGCGCCGGCTGACCCTGCAAAACCCTTATTACCGCGCCTTCCGGCAATTTGACTGCGGGCAGGCCGGATACCATTGAGTCGACCGGCAGCAGATGATTCAACCGCGCCGGGGCGGACAATTCTTCGAGCTCTCCCAGCGTCACTGCCCGGTCTACTCCGAATTCGCCCACGCTGGAACGCCGGAGGCCCGCCAGCGTGGCGCCGCAACCGAGTTCATGACCGATATCCTCGGCGAGCACGCGGATATATGTGCCTTTGCTGCAACGAACGCTGATGACGAATCGGACACCTGCAAAATCAAGCAGATTCATGCTGTGTATGGTAATGCTGCGCGGCGCGCGCTCGACCGTTTCACCGGCGCGGGCATATGCATAAAGCGGCTTGCCATCCCGCTTCAGCGCACTATACATCGGCGGAATCTGCTGCAATGCGCCCGTAAACCGCGCCAGAGCGGCAAGCAGTTGTTCGTGTGTGACTGCGACTGTCTGCCGCGAAGTAATTTCGCCCTCGGTATCGCCGGTTGTGGTCGTCACGCCTAACAAGACATCGGCATCGTAGCTCTTGTCAGCGCCGAATGTCGCGGTCGAGAACTTAGTCGCTTCGCCGAGGCACACCGGTAACAGGCCGCTTGCCAGCGGGTCAAGCGTGCCGACATGGCCGGCCTTGGCGGCATTGAACAGTCGTTTGACGCGCTGAATCGCAGCATTCGATGTGATGCCGGTGGGCTTGTCGAGCAGCAACACGCCATCCACCGGACAAGCGCGAGTGCGCAGAGCGTTTGGCATCGACACGGAACGCGCAGGGTCAGCTGCGTTTTTTCTTCTGGGCAGAAGGCGCCGATGCGCTGCTTACCGCCTGATCGATCAGCTGCGACAATCGCGCGCCACGCTCGACTGATTCGTCATAGATGAAATGTAGCTGCGGGACGCTGCGCAGCTTGATGCGACGACTGAGCTCACGCCGCAGAAACCCGGCCGCGCGATTGAGCCCTTCCGTCGCCGCCTCGATCTGAGCGGGAGGGCCGAGCGTCGTAAAGAATACTTTTGCATGAGCATAATCGCTCGTCACTTCGACATCGGTCAAAGTTACCATGCCGATGCCCGGGTCCTTGACCTCAAGCCGCAGCAGTTCCGCCAGATCTCGCTGTATCTGCTCGGCTATGCGCAGCGTGCGGGAAAAGTCGCGGGGCATGATTGCAGCAGGACGATGAATGGATTCAGGGCATGCTCCACCCTCAATCCACGCGCTTCGATCCTAAAGCGTCCTCGCTACTTCTACGACTTCGTAGGCTTCGAGCTGATCGCCCACTTTGAGATCGCTGAAATTCTTGACCGACAGACCGCAATCGAAGCCCGCTTTGACTTCGCGCGCGTCATCTTTGAAACGTTTCAGCGAATCCAGCTCACCATCGTGTATGACAACGTTGTCGCGCAATACCCGTACTTTGGCGCTGCGTCGCACCAGGCCGTCTAGCACCATGCAGCCGGCAACTGTGCCGACCTTGGATATCTTGAATACCTGCCTGACTTCGACCATGCCGAGCACGCTTTCTTTTTTCTCGGGCGTCAGCATGCCGGACAATGCGGCCTTCACGTCGTCGAGCGCCTCATAAATGATATTGTAATAACGAATATCCACGCCCGCCGATTCGGCCAGCTTGCGTGCCATTGCATCCGCACGCGTGTTAAAGCCGATAATCACCGCCTTCGATGCCAATGCCAGATTGACATCGGACTCGGTGATGCCGCCGACGCCGCAATGCACGATGTTGACCTTGACCTCATCGGTCGAGATTTTCGGCAGGGCATGCGCCATTGCCTCGTAGGAGCCTTGAACGTCCGACTTGATGATGATAGACAGCGTTTTTTTGCCCGCTTCGCCGACTTGCTCGAACAGGTTTTCGCTTTTGCTCGATTGCTGCAACGCGAGTTTGACGTCACGGAATTTGCCCTGGCGGAACAATGCGATTTCTCGCGCCTTGCGTTCGTCGCCAAGCACCAGCACGTCCGAACCGGCTGCCGGCACGTCCGACATACCTTGTATTTCGACCGGTATTGAAGGACCTGCGCTGTCGACCGCCTTGCCGTTTTCGTCCAGCATCGCGCGCACGCGCCCGAACACGGCGCCTGCGAGCACTATGTCACCTCGTTTAAGCGTTCCGGATTGCACCAACACCGTTGCTACCGGGCCACGGCCTTTGTCGAGTCGCGCTTCGATCACGATGCCTTTGGCGGGGGCATCCTTGGCGGCTTTTAATTCGAGCACTTCCGCCTGGAGCAGGACGCTCTCAAGAAGCTTGTCGATGCCTTCACCGGTCTTTGCCGACACCGGCACGAACATGGTGTCGCCGCCCCATTCCTCTGGTACGACTTCCTGTCCGGCGAGATCCTGCTTGATGCGCTCTGGATTCGCTTCCGGGCGGTCGATCTTATTGAGCGCCACGACAAGCGGTACTTTGGCCGCCTTGGCGTGGTGAATCGCCTCGATCGTTTGCGGCATGACGCCGTCGTCGGCCGCAACCACCAGAATCACGAGATCGGTGACTTTGGCGCCGCGCGCGCGCATGGCAGTGAACGCCTCATGGCCCGGCGTATCGAGGAATGTGATCATGCCGCGCGGCGTTTCGACGTGATAAGCGCCGATGTGCTGCGTAATGCCGCCAGCTTCGCCACTCGCAACGCGAGTACGGCGAATATGGTCGAGCAAAGACGTTTTACCATGGTCGACGTGTCCCATTACTGTCACGACCGGCGCGCGCGACTCAAGCGTAGCTTCTTCATGATGAGTCGATTCCGCGAGAAACGCATCGGGATCGTCGAGCTTGGCCCGCACCGCCTTGTGCCCCAACTCTTCTACCGCAATGATGGCCGAATCCTGATCCAGCACCTGGTTGATCGTCACCATGCTGCCCATCTTCATCATGGCCTTGATGACTTCTGCGGCTTTGACCGACATTTTTTGCGCGAGCGCCGCCACTGTTATCGTTTCGGGTACGCTGATTTCGCGCACTATTGGTTCGGTCGGTGCGGCAAATCCATGGTCGCCCGCAGCTTCATCGCCTTCATGTTTCGCATGACGGTCCTTGCGCGTGCGCCAGCCCATGCCGCCGCCCATATCGCCACGCGTTTTAATCGAGCGCCGCTTGACGCTCTCATCCCGCCACACAACTTCTTTGACCGGCTTTTTGGCTTTCTTATCAGCTTTCGGTTTATCACCGGGCTTGGGTTGGGGCTTGTGCAGCGTACCTTCCGCAAGCGGTGCAGCAGCAACCGGCGCTGCGGGAACTGCAGGCTGCGCAGCGGCGGCCACGGCTGGAGCTTCGGCCTCGGGATCCGCATCTGCCTTCTTGCGCCGCGCACGCTTCTCCTGCAGTTCTTCACTCTGCAAAGCGACCAGCTCAGCCTGCTTTTTGGCCTCAGCTTCGCGTTTGGCTTTCTGCTCAGCATCGACGACGGGCACCGGCGCAACGGGCGCAGCGGGCGCAATTTCAACCGGCGGCGCTTCGGCCACTGCATCGCGCTTGACCAGCACGCGCTTCTTCCGCACTTCAACCTGAATCGTACGTGCCTTGCCGGTGCTGTCGGATTTCTTGATCTCGGTGGTCTGCTTGCGCGTTAGCGTGATCTTGTTCTTTGCCTCACGCGCGCCGTGCGACTGCCGCAGATAATCGAGCAGCTGTGTCTTGTCCTTCTCGGTAAGAATGGTGTCGTCG
>JANYDM010000053.1 GCA_025363575.1 Betaproteobacteria bacterium
CCCGAGGGCGTGCCGCGCGTGCTGGTGAGCGACACCGTAGGCTTCATCAAAAACCTGCCGCACGATCTGGTCGCCTCGTTCAAGTCGACGCTCGAAGAAGCCGCCGAGGCGTCATTGCTGCTGCATGTGATCGACGCCAGCGACCCCGGGTTCGACTCCCAGATGGATGTGACTGAGAAGGTACTCGGTGAAGTTGATGCCGGCGAGGTGCCGCGCCTGCGCGTGTTCAACAAGATCGACCGTGTCGGCGACGCCAAAGCGCAAGCCGCGCGCGCGAAAGCGTTGCGCGCGCAATTTCCCAAATGCATCGTGATGAGCGCCGTCGACAAAGATGACGTGACGAAACTGCACAAGACCATCCGCTCGTTTTTCCGCAAGGGCCTGGTCAAGGCCGAGTTCTTCATGCCGTGGTCGGCGCAGCAATTGCGCGGTGAGCTGTTCACAGTCTGCGAAGTGCTGGAAGAGCGTACCGACACCGAAGGCACGCATTTCCGCGTGCGCGGCGAGCGCAGCGACATCGACGGTCTGCGCGAGCGGATCGGGCGGGCGCAGGCGATTCGGTAGCGGTGCAGGGCGCTGCCTGAACCCGCAGCGTTAAAGTGCCGGCTGCCGGTCGTCGCCGGGTGGTGCAATCCCGAAAGCGTTGGCGATCAGGCCAAGCATGACGGCGTAGCCGACAGTCGCGGCGACCTGCACGGTCGCCGCCGTGCCGAATTCGGCGATCGTCGCCGCATACGCGGTGTCGTCGACGTGATGATTGTCGCGCAGCAGTTTCCAGCAGAATTCGAGCAGCAGTTTGTCCGCAGTGGCGAGGCCGGACGGCACGCGGTCTTCCTCCAATGCGGTGATCAGTTCGGCGTCTATCCCTGCGGCGCGCGCGGCATGCATGCCCGCCTGCCACACGTAATTGCAATCGAGTTCGCGCGCGGTGACGAGCCAGATGAGCGCTTTCATCCGCGGCGACAAGATCGTATCGTAGAGAAAGAAAGCGCCGATGTTCGCGATGCGCGCCGCCACATCGGACGAGTGCAGCAGTATTTGGAAAGGGGCGGAGAGCCAGCCGCGCGTGAGCACGATGCGGTCGAGGAAGTGCTGATGCGCGGGCGCGACATTGTCGTGGGTCGAGAGCAATGGCAAGCGGGGTGACGCCGTGACCGGCGCGGCGATTGCCGGCAGATTAGGACGCGGCGCCGCGCGGCCCGCCCACGGCGACCCGGCAATTGCAAGCGGTGCAAAAGGCTTGCGCAATTTGTTTTGCTCGCTTGTGAGGCCGATCTCGAATGCGTTGAGCGGCAGCGCAATCATCGCAAAATAACCGAGCGTGACGACGAGCTCCACGAGGCCTTGCGCGCCGAAATGGTCGAGTGCGCGCCTGAACGTGTGGTCGTTGACCCGATGGTTGCCCGTGATCAGTTGAGTGCAGAAGTCGGCGACGAGCGCCTCTTCGGCGGTGAGGCCAGTCGCCGCACGGCCTTCGCGGATGGCGTCGACCGTTGCCTGCGGCACGCCGGCTTCGAGCGCCCAGTTGACCCACGCGCCCCATTCGTACGGCGCGTTGAGCGCGCGCGAGCCGACCAGCGACGCGAAGCCGCGCACCCGCATTGACAGCACGGACTCGTCGGCCTGGCCCCGCGAATGAAAATAGTGCCCGAGATGCGCAAAGCGCGCGGCGAGATCAGGGCTGCTGTTCATCAGCACGATAAAGGGGCCGCTGACCGGGCGCCGGCGGATTGCCTGCACGGCGTCGTAAAAGCGGCGCTGATCGGGCGGCAGTGCATCGCGCTCTATCGCGTGTAGTCTCAAGCCGGAACTCCTGCGTGATCGGATCTCGTCCGATTATAGCGACTGGCGCAGGTTCCCCGCGCACGGACATTGCACGATAATGATGCTCGGGATTTTTTTGGCATCTCATTTGAAAAAAGACTTTTGTATTTTCCTGACGGCAGCATGCGCTTTGGGCTTGTCCGGCTCAGCGCCTGCGCAGACGTATCCGACAACACATGTGCGCATCATCACGGCGGCCGCCGGCGGCGGCAGCGATTTCGCGACGCGCCTGATCGCGGCCCCGCTGAGTGCTGCGCTCGGTCAGCCGGTGATCGTCGAGAACCGCGGCGTGCTCGCGGCTGACATCGCGGCGAAAGCGCCGGCCGACGGCTACACGCTGCTCCTGGTCGGTCAGACCTTGTGGATGTTGCCGTACATGCGCGATAAAGTGGCTTCGAATGTCGCCGACTTTGCGCCGGTGACGACCGTGACCGAAACGTGGAACATCCTCACGGTGCATCCGACGGTGCCGGCAAATACGGTGAAGGCATTGATCGATCTGGCGCGGGCACGGCCGGGCGAATTGAACTATGCAATCTCCGGCAACGGCAGTTCCGTGCATATCGCCGGCGAGCTGTTCCGCTCGATGGCGAATATCAAAGTCGCGCGCATCAATTACAAAGCATCGTCGCAGGCAGTGACCGAGTTGATCGCCGGACAGACGCAATACATGTTCGGCGTGCCGGGCTCGATCATGCCGCACATCAAGGCCGGCCGCTTGCGCGCGCTCGCGATCAGCGGCGCACACGCGACGCCGCTGATGCCGGGACTGCCGCCGGTCGCGCAAACGCTGCCCGGTTATGAGGTGGCGTCGCGGCTTGCCCTCTTCGTGCCGGTTGGAACGCCGGCCGCGATCGTCGCGCGGCTCAATCGCGAAATCGTGCACGTGATCAATCTGCCCGAAGTCAAAGAAAAATTCCACGAAGCGCAGATCGAAGTCGTCGGCGACACGCCGGACGCGCTGGCGGCGATCATCAAGGCCGAGATCGCGACGATGGCCAGAGTGATCAAGGAAGCCGGCATCCGCGCGGATTAAGCGTTTGCGCGATAATCGGGAAAAGCGAAGTCCGGCCGATCTCGGACGCTAGTGACTACCAGGGGAGAGAAAAGCAATGTTCAGGGGCAACGTGCAGGAAGCGCTCAACAATCACGATATGCGCCAGATGGCGCGCAAGCGCCTGCCCAGATGGCTGTTCGAGTTCGTCGACCGCGGCACCGAGGACGAGGTTGCATTGCGCAACAATCGCGCCGCGTTCGAGCGCATCAAGCTGAAGACGCAGGTGCTGGTCGATGTCTCGAAGCGGAATCAGCAGATCGAACTGTTTGGCAAGCAGCACGGCATGCCTCTCGGGATTGCGCCGACCGGGCCGGCCGGCATGCTGTATTACAAGGGTGAGCTGGAGCTGGCGCGCGCCGCGAAAGCTGCCAACATTCCTTTTACTCTCGCGACAGGCTCGCAGACGAGCATGGAGGAGGTCGCCAAGGTTGTCGGCGGCACGCTCTGGTTTCAGCTCTACATGTGGTCTGACGTGCGCATGTCGCACATACTCGTCGAGCGCGCGAAGAATGCGGGGTTCGAGGCGCTGGTGGTGACCGTGGATGGGCCGGTGGGCACGAACCGCGAATACAACGTGCGCAACGGCTACACCGTCCCTTTCAGCTATAACAGGAAGAACACTGCGGCCGTGCTGGCAAGGCCGGGCTGGCTATTCGGCGTGATCATGCGCTACTGGATGTCCGGCGGCATGCCGACCCGTGCCAACTATCCTGAAGGCATGACGGAGAAATTCACGCACGTCTCCACCGCCGAACGCAAGACCAAGAACGATTCGCTTTCGTGGGACGATCTTTCAGTGCTGCGAGATATGTGGCCGGGCAAGCTGCTCGTGAAAGGCATCCTCACGCCGCGCGACGCGGAGCGTGCGATTGCCCACGGCGCCGACGGCATCATAGTGTCCAACCATGGCGGCCGCAACTTCGACAGCTCGATGGCCCCGATTGAAGCGCTCGGGCCAGTGGTCGATGCCGTGGGCCAGCGTACGACAGTCATTGTCGACAGCGGATTCCGTCGCGGCAGCGACGTCGTGAAGGCGCTTGCTATCGGGGCGAAGCTCGTAATGGTCGGGCGCACCACGCTGTGGGGCACGACAGTCGGCGGGGAAGCCGGCGCCGCGCGCGCGATCAACTTTTATCGCGAGGAGATCAGCCGCACCATGGCCTATCTAGGCTGCTGCAATATCGCGGGGCTGGGCCGCGACTGCCTCGAGCAGGTGCCCACGCCACACGTTCCACTGACGATGTAACGGCGGAATGTTGGGCAGTTCAGTTCCAAGTCTCCCTGCTGCCCGACGTACCGACCGTCGCGAATCGGACGATCCTGCTACGACATTGCCGCAACTTATTCAGATTTCTACTGGAATTCGTGGTTTGACGACTACGTTATTATATGCAACTAACATCATTACAAAGCTACCGAAAGTGGCGATATAAGGTCAACCATGGCGCACATAACGAGCTTTGACGTATCCGGACTTGCAGGTCGAGAGCAAAATTATGGGGTATCGCTTGATAGCCACATAAATATTTTTTTCGGAACGAACGGTAGCGGAAAAACGTCGTTGCTACGATTGTTGCATGCTGCGATGTTCGAGGAGACATCGGGCATTTTGTCTATTCCATTTCTCGCTGTAGAAGTTGAAATTTTTTCTACAACGTTAAATATGAAATTAAAAAAATCAATCGACACTAGTGCCGCACGATTGATGGTTGAAGGGTCGCCGGAACGTAGGCCCGAAGAGAGGCTTTCGATATACACGGAAATTGAAAAATCGCTGAAATGGAAAGTGAGTGGGGACAAAGTTACGTATCCGCTTTCGCATTCATATTTGCCCACAACCAGACTTTACGCAGGTCTTGACCGCGCAATT
>JANYDM010000098.1 GCA_025363575.1 Betaproteobacteria bacterium
CGCTTTTCGGTGACGGCCAACGAGTGCATCAGCGCGGTGCCGACCAGCCACGGCATGAACGAGGCGTTCTCGACCGGGTCCCAGAACCACCAGCCGCCCCACCCCAGCTCGTAGTAAGCCCACCAGCTGCCGAGCATGATGCCGATGGTCAGGAAGCACCAGGCCAGCGTCGTCCATGGCCGCGACCAGCGCGCCCACGTCGCGTCCAGCCGTCCGCCCAGCAACGCCGCTATGGCGAATGCAAATGCAACCGAAAATCCCACATAGCCCATGTAGAGCATCGGTGGATGTATGACCATGCCCGGGTCCTGCAGCAGCGGATTGAGATCACGCCCGTCAGCAGCCGCCGGCAACAGGCGCTCAAAGGGATTCGACGTCAGCAGCAGGAACAGAATGAACCCGACGCTGACTAGACCCAGTACGCCGAGCACGCGCGCGACCATTTCGTCGGGCAGACCGCGGCTGAAAACCGTCACGGCGACCGTCCACACATTGAGCATAAGGACCCACAGCAGCAGCGAACCTTCGTGCGAACCCCAGGTCGCGGCAATGCGATAGTGCAGAGGCAGCTGCGAATTGGAATTGGTCGCGACGTTCAGGACCGAAAAGTCGTTGTGCGCGAACGACCAGGCGAGGCAGGCGAATGCAATAGCGATGAACGTGAACTGTCCCTGGGCTGCCGGACGCGCCAGCGCCATCCATGCGGCATTGGTGCGCGCTGCGCCAGCGATGGGCAACACGCCCTGCGTCAGTGCAAGGAGCAGCGCAAGTATCAATGCAAACTGCCCGATTTCAGGAACCATCCAATGCGTCCTCTATTTAGTGATTACGCTTTTTTGTGCTTTCTGCGCCTGCTCGATCGCATGCCTGGCGTCGGGTGGCATGTAATTCTCGTCGTGCTTCGCCAGCACTTCGGTAGCGACGAATCCGCCGTCGGCTCCCAACCGCCCCTGCGCAACCACGCCTTTGCCTTCCTTGAACAGGTCGGGCAGGATGCCCGTATAAACGACGGGTATCGTCTGCACAGTATCGGTCACGCGAAAACGCACGGTCAGCCCGTCGTTCTCGCGCTTGAGGCTGCCGGCCTCCACCATGCCGCCGATGCGAAACGCCTTGCTGCGCGGCGCCTCATTGGCAAGCACCTGGCTGGGACTGAAGAAAAAGACCAGATTGCTCTGAAACGCGTTCAGCACAAGCGCAGCCGCGATGCCGAGCGCCGCGAGACCGGCCGCGATAAATGCGATGCGCCTGTGGCGTGGTTTCATGGCTGGAATCAGTATGATCTCGAGCGCAGATGCGCAACTGCTAGCGCCATAAGACGCGTGAATGCCGCAAAAATTTTGACGAAGCGCGCTATTTTAGCGGAATACGCGGCGGCAATTCGAAAAAAACCCCGGTTTGCACCGGGTCGGCGATGCGATGGATGTCAGGCACTTCTACTTCTTGGCGGGAGCAACTGCCGCGGCGGGTTTGGCTGCTGGCGCCGCAGCTGCAGGAGCCGGCGCGGCCGCCATGACAATTGGCGTGGGCTTGACGGTGATTCCTTTCGCCTTCTGCGCCTTGATGTGGCGGTCGGCGACCTTGTCCTGGGCTTTGGTCAGGGCCTCGGCATCTTTCTTGGCAGCGTCAGCAACTTTCGCCTTGGCCTCTTCGGCCTTGGCCTTTTGCTCGTCGTTGGGCGCGGGCAGCTTGGCGAATACCATGCCGGTCGTAGCCAGGCACAACACCGCGATGACAATGGCTTTTTTGGAATGCATAGTTCTTCTCCGGGTCGTTACGCTTTGATCGCTTCTGCAACCTGCAGTTTCGCATCTGCCGGGACGTCATCCGCAAAGTGCTGGCGCGCCCGGCCTGACTTGACGTCTTCATACCAGATCAGGTGATGCTCTTTGGCCCAGGTTTCATCGACATAGCCGGTCCGCATGGCTTCGTATGCACCTTTCATGCCGATGGTGCCAAGATAGATGTGGCCGAGACCGACTGCCACGAAAATGACCGCGGCAATGGCGTGGATCACGTTGGCGCTCTGCATGATTTCACGCGACTGCAGGAAGTTGGGGAAATCGAGCACCAGCCCGCTGCATGCGACGACGATGCCCAGCAACGTGACCCCAAACCAGAACCAGACTTTCTCGCCGGCATTGAAGCGTCCGGATGGCACTTCGTGCTCGCCCAGCATGCCGCCGAACTTGGCCAGCCAGGTGAAATCGATTGTCCGCCAGATGTTGTCGCGCACGAAAGTTACGAACATAGCAAGCGTACAGAAAATAAACAGCGGGCCGATGAAATTATGCAGGTTCTTGCCGATGATCGCGAACCACGAAAAGATGGTGTAGCCGAAAATCGGCAATATGACGTGCTTGCCGAACAGGATAATGACACCGGATACGGCGAGTATCACGAAGCTGATCGCCGTCGCCCAATGCACCATGCGTTCCCAGTCGTTGAAGCGCTCAATCAGGCGTCCAGTCGGCTTTTCGTGCAGCTTCAAGGACCCGCGCCACCAGTAGAACGCAAAAATCAGCAGTGGTACCACAATCAGCAGCAGACCGCCGTAAAGAGAAATTGGCCCGTTGCGCAGCTCGCGCCATGTCTCGCCTCGGGGCTGCACCAGAATATTCGTTTCGATGCCGCGAACTTGCGATGTCTGATAGGGATTTTCGCCTTTGCGCACTTCGCGGTAGAACGGCGCGTTGTTGCCGGGTTGGGTCAGCTGACGCTGCGCCTGCTCTTGCGCCGAGGATTCCGCGCCCAACGCGCTCGCGGGCGCCATCGCCAGGCCTGCTGACGCCAGCATTGCCCATGCGCACCCAAGGACCCGTGATCTTGTCATAGGATCATCCCGTTATTTCGCGCCGGCAACGGCACGCGTATATTCGTCCTGGCTCTGGTTGCGCGCCTTGATGGCTTTTTCCCACTCCACCTTGTTGCCGCTGAACTGGTTATTGTTCCACGGCAAGGAGTCTTCTTTGCCCTGGTACTGGCCCTGCTTGTAGACCTTCGGACGGTCGCTGCAGCCGGTGATCAGGAACGCCACCGCGCAGACAACTGCCGCGACCAGGCGGAGCGCGCGCTGCATCATGATTTTGCTCCGGGTGGCGCCGCCGGTTTGACATCGGGTTTGCCGTAGGCAGTACCCCAGCCCCAGATTTCGGAACCCTTGCCGCGCTTCAGCACGCGATTGCGATAAATGTCCGAAATGACGTCTGCGTCGCCGCCCAGCAGTGCCTTGGTCGAGCACATTTCCGCGCACGCCGGCAGCTTGCCTTCGGCCAGGCGGTTGCGGCCGTATTTCTTGTATTCTGCCTCCGAATTGTCCGCTTCCGGGCCGCCCGCGCAGAACGTGCATTTGTCCATCTTGCCGCGCAGGCCGAAGGCGCCGTCCTGCGGAAACTGCGGCGCGCCGAACGGGCACGCGTAGAAGCAATAGCCGCAGCCTATGCACAGATCCTTGTCATGAAGAACGATGCCCTCGGAAGTCTTGTAGAAGCAATCGACCGGACACACCGCCATGCAAGGCGCGTCGGAACAATGCATGCATGCCACGGAAATCGATTTCTCTCCGGGCACGCCGTCGTTCAGCGTGACGACGCGGCGGCGGTTCACGCCCCACGGTATGTCATGCTCGCTCTTGCATGCGGTAACGCAGCCATTGCACTCGATACAACGCTCGGCGTCACACAGAAATTTCATTCTTGCCATGTCGGGACTCCTCGGCTCTCGTTTGTCGCGCGTTTATTGCACTATGCCGCTTTGCTGATCTGGCACAGCGTCGTCTTGGTTTCCTGCATCATCGTCACGATGTCGTAGCCATAAGTCGTCGCCGTGTTGATGGCCTCGCCGCGCACTATAGGCGCAGCGCCCTCGGGGTACTTGTCGAGCAGGTCTTTGCCCTGGAACCATCCCGAAAAGTGAAACGGCAAGAACACGGTGCCCGACGCCACGCGCTCGGTGACCTGGGTCTTGACCTTGAGGCGCGCCTTGGTTGGTGTCTCGACCCACACGTATTCGTCGTTCTTAAGGCCGCGGTCATTGGCGTCCTTCGGATTGATTTCGACGAACATTTCCTGCTGCAGCTCGGCAAGCCACGGGTTGGAACGTGTCTCTTCCCCACCGCCTTCGTACTCGACCAGCCGTCCGCTGGTCATGGTCAGCGGATACTGCTTCACCGCGTCCTTGTTGGCCTGCTGCACCGTCTTGAACAGAACCGGCATGCGCCAGCGGTTTTTCTGGTCGTCGTGCGTCGGATATTTATCGATAAGGTCCGGACGCGGGCTGAACAACGGCTCGCGATGCAGGGGCACGGCGTCGGGGAAATTCCACACCACGGCGCGCGCCTTGGCATTCCCCCACGGATGGCAGCCATGATTTTTCATCACGATACGCTGGATGCCGCCGGACAAATCCGTCTTCCAGTTCTTGCCTTCAGCGGCCTTCTTTTCGACGTCCGTAAGTTCATCCCACCAACCGAGTTTCTTCAGCAACACGTGATCGAACTCCGGATACCCGGTGTTCAGTTCCGCGTCCTTGGAACAAGACCCGTCTTCCGCCAGCAAATTAACGCCGTCGCGCTCGACACCGAAGTTGGCGCGGAAATTACCGCCGCCGTCCATGATATTTAACGACGTGTTGTAGAGCACCGGCGAGCCAGGATGCTTGAGTTCAGGCGTGCCGTAGCACGGCCATGGCATGCCGAAATAATCGCCGTCGAGCACGTAACCCGTCTTCGCGTCCTTCCCGCCCTTGGCGCGCAGCGTCTTCACGTCGAATACATGCATATTGCGCATATGCGCCTGCAAGCGCTCCGGCGACTGCCCGGTATAGCCGATGGTCCAGCAGCTGCGATTGATTTCCCGCAGCATGTCTTCGACGTCAGGCTCATCCATGCCGCCCTTGGCCTTAACCAGCTTGATCTTGGAAGTGCCGTCGGCCTGCTTGCCGATCAGCTGGTCGGCATAGCCAAACTTCTGCGCAAGCTGATACATGATCATGTGATCGGTACGCGACTCGAACATCGGCTCGATGACTTTTTCACGCCATTGTATCGAGCGGTTCGATGCGGTCACCGAACCCGCGCATTCGAGCTGCGTCGCGGCCGGCAGCAAGTAAGCACCGTCCTTGCGCGCCATTGCCATCATCGCCGCGGTTGCGGAAGGATAGGGATCTATCACGACCAGCAAATCGAGCTTCTTCATGGCCTCGATCATTTCGACGCCGCGCGTCTGGCTGTTCGGCGCGTGCCCCCAGTAAACCACCGCGCGCAAATTCGAGTCCTGGTCGAGATTTTCGTTTTTCTCGAGCACCGCATCGATCCAGCGTGACACAGTTATCCCCGGCTTCTCCATCATCACCTGGGATGCAAACTGCTTTTTGATCCATTCGTAGTCCACGCCGTAGACCGCGGCAAAATGCTTCCATGCGCCGGCCGCAAGTCCGTAGTAGCCGGGCAATGAATCAGGATTGGGGCCGACGTCGGTCGCGCCCTGCACGTTGTCGTGGCCGCGGTAAATATTGCAGCCGCCCCCGGCGACGCCGACGTTGCCGAGAGCCAATTGCAGGATGCAGGATGCCCGCACAATGGCATTGCCGTTGGTGTGCTGCGTCTGGCCCATTGCCCACACGATGGTGCTCGGCCTGTTCTTGGCCATCGATTCGGCCACGTCCAGCACCTCGGCTTCTTTCATGCCGGTGACTTCTTCCACCTTGTCAGGCGTCCATTTGGCCACCTCTTCGCGCACCTTGTCCATGCCGTAGACGCGCGCTTTGATATAGTCCTTGTCTTCCCAGCCGTTCTTGAAGATGTGATAAAGCATGCCCCACAGGAACGCGACGTCCGCGCCCGAGCGTATGCGGTAATACTTGTCGGCTTTGGCCGCGGTGCGCGTGAAGCGCGGATCGACGCAGATCACTTTGGCGCCGTTTTCCTTGGCGTGCAAAGTGTGCATCATCGAGACCGGATGGGCCTCCGCCGCGTTGCTGCCGAAGAACAATATGCATTTTGAATTCTGCTCGTCGTTGTACGAGTTGGTCATTGCGCCATAGCCCCAGGTATTCGCGACGCCCGCGACTGTCGTCGAATGACAGATGCGCGCCTGGTGGTCCATGTTGTTGGTGCCGAAGAACGACACGAACTTGCGCAACATGGCGGCCTGCTCATTGTTGTGCTTGCTTGACCCGATCCAGAACGTTGCGTCGGGCCCGCTTTCTTTCCTGATCGAAAGCAGCTTGTCGCTCACCTCTTGCAGCGCGACGTCCCAGGTGATGCGCGTCCATTTGCCGTCGACGAGCTTCATCGGGTACTTCAGCCGGTGCTCGCCGTGGCCGTGCTCGCGTATCGCCGCGCCCTTGGCGCAGTGCGCGCCCAGATTGATCGGCGAATCGAACACCGGTTCCTGGCGTATCCACACCCCGTTCTGCACCACGGCGTCGATCGCGCAGCCCACCGAGCAGTGCGTGCAGACCGTCCGCTTGACCTCGATCTTGCCGCCTTCGGCGTTGTCCGCCGCCCTGGCCTTGCCCATCATCGAGAACGGCAACTGGCTCGCCGCGGCGCCTGCGCCGACGGCGAGACCGGAACGCTTGAGAAAAGCGCGGCGGTCTATCGTATTACCGAGATGTCCAGCGACGTTGCGGCTCAACCGGTTGGACGGTGCCGCGGCGGTGCTCGCTTTTCTGGTCAATAACATGATGGCGTCTCCGGCGAATTAAACTTTGGCGGTACGGTAGTAATTGCGCACGTGTTCGGTAATCTGATACCCCTTGCCCTGCGGAGCGGCGGTCGTGTCCGCCTGCTCTGGCACATTGCCTTGGCGGGTCAATACGACGGTCGCCGCGGCAGCGCCGCCGGCGCCGAGCGTTGCCAGAAATTTTCTGCGGCTGGAACTGGGTTTGGTCGTCATGGTTGGCTCCTCGCTTCTTTTCTTCCGTCTTTTCATTTTCTTCAGCCCATGTCGAAGGCTGCGTCCTCGATGACAAAAAATTCGCGCAATACCTGCGCGACGTGCTTGTAGAAATTCGTTTGATTGGCGTTGATGATGGCGGTACTGACTTGCGCCTGCCACGGTTGGATATGGTGGCGGAAAAACTCGCGCTGCGCATCGAGCGCGGCGGGCGGTGTCTCGGCATCGCCGGTTATAAGAACACGCATTACATCGCAAAGCGCCGACACATGATCCTCCGATTCATGACGATCGCCGCGCCGCGCAAATCCCATCTGAGCGAGATCATTGCGCAAATACGCGAGCGGCTTCTCGTGCAAGAACCCTGCTACGTAAAACGACCCATACAGCATCACCGGTTGCCGTCCAGTACCGATGAACGCGGCATCGAACTCATCCTTGACCGCTTCTGCATCCGTTTGCGCGGCGGCTTGTTGCAACGCACGCCACGCCCGGCAAAAGTCGGAAACCGGTTCATCATTGCATATGCCTGAACCGCTTGCAATAACTCGCAGCAAATCTTTAGATGGCGATTGATAAAAAAGGCTGCCGAGCAGCGCATAAACCTCGGCGCGAGCACTTTCGCTTTCCTCCAACTCTGCACTCATCGAAATTTTGTGCGGCGCATCATCCATTACCGCAAATCGTGAATAGACCCGTGCTCGGCGCTATGCAGCAGGTCGACGACCCGGCAGTCTGCGCACATCTTGAGACGCTCAAGCGCCCCCGTTTCCTTGAACATCGAATGGGCACTGAGCCGGCCGGTCATGTTATCTATCATCTGCCGGGTAGCAAATGGCTTGCCGCATTTGATGCAGCCAAATATGTCTGCTTCGTTCAATACGATTTCGGACTTGGCGCGAGCCGCCAGCAGCAGCCGCGGCGCGAGCCTGATGGCGCCTTCCGGACAGGTCTTTTCGCACAACCCGCATTGAACGCAATTGCGTTCGATAAACTTGAGCTGTGGCCGCTCCTTCGAGTCCAGCAACGCGCTCTCCGGGCAGGCGCCGGCGCAAGCCATGCACAAAGTGCACTTCTGCTTGTCGACTACCACCCCGCCATAAGCTGCCCCCGGCGAAAGCGCGACTTCCTCGCTTGGCTGCGGCGCATGCTTGAGCAGATGCTCAAAAATAAAATCAAGAGTCGTGCGTTTTTCGTTGGATAGATTGAACGGCGCAGGCGGCGATACAGAGGGTGCGGCCGGCAACGCCCAGACCGCCGCTTCCAACGCCGCCCTGTCGCGCGCTTCGATCAGTTCGAAATGGCGCTCGCCATAGCCGAGCGCGGTCAGGATCTGCTGCGCGTAGCCCATCTCGCGCTTAAGTGCCGCGAGGTATGCGGGGGCTTCGGCACCAGTGCTCATGATCACCACCTGCACACCGCCGTATGCGATTGCCCCGAGCAAAGTATCGATGCCAAGCGACGCAATATGAAACGCTTCAAGCGGGATCACCCGCGCCGGTAGCCCCTTGCCATGCCGGCCGAGTTGCATGACGAGATTCCGACCGTCGTTGGCGTTATGCAAAAGTAAGCAAGCTTGCCTGCCGCCCGCCTTCGAATACGTAGCCAGCATAGTCTTCATGCGGGCGCCGAAATCGGCAACGCCGGGATAAGCGTAGGTCATCGCGCCGGACGGACACACCGTCGCGCACGCGCCGCAGCCCATGCATAAATGCGGGTCGACCGTGACATGATCGCCGTCGGCGCTGATTGCCGCCGTCGAGCAGATATCGATGCACTGCGTGCAACCGGTGATTCCCGCGCGGCTGTGGGCGCAGATTTTCTCCCGGTAAGAGAAAAATTTCGGCTTCTCGAATTCGCCGGTCATCGTTGCGAGCTCCAGCGCCGCCCGCGCTTGCGCGAGCGGATCGCCCCGCGGCGATAAATAGCCTTGCGGCGGCTGATGCAGTTTGATCAACGGCTGCGCCGATAGATCGAGCACGAGATCGCAACGCTCGCTTCGCGCGCGCTCGCCGCGTTCGAAATCGATCGCCCGCACTTCTCCGCACGCTGTCACGCATTGCCGGTGCGCCTTGCATTTGTCGAGGTCGATCTGGTAGTCGTAATCGATTGCATGCTCGGGGCATGCTGCAATGCAGGCATTGCAGCGCGTGCACGCTTCGAGATCGATCGGATTGACCTGTTCCCAGGTGACGTCAAAAGCACCCAGATATCCTGCAATCGCGACGTTGTTTCCGGAATACACGGGATAGCGCCTGTCCAGCGGCAATTCCGCGCGAGCGCCTTCACCCGCGACCAGCACGCTGACCTGCAATTGCGCGGCCAGATTATCGGCCCAGCGTAAGGCAGCAGCGGCTTCCCCGATAATCAACAATCGTCCCTGCGATTGGTACGTCACCAGCGACACCGGCGCCGCGGCCGGCAAATCCGCGAGCGCAAGCAGGGCCGCAATCTTCGGCGCAACCGAGGGCGCATCGGCCGACCATCCGGCGGTTTCGCGGATGTTCGCGAAACGGACGTCGCCCTTGGCCTGAAATTGCTTATGCAACTCACGAAAAAGAGGCGCTTCCTGAGTGCACGCGACGAGTAGATCGTCGCCGCTTTTGGCCGCCGCCTCGAACGCGGCCACATGCCGCCGGCACAATTCGCTATGAATAAACGGCCCGGCGCTGAGGCCCAGCGCGCCGGCCACGGTTTTGCCGTCGAGCGGCATGGTGCGGTTGCAGTTGCACAACAGCAGTTTGTGCCGCGGTTCAGTCATGAATAGTGGTTGTTATGGCGAAGCCGCAGTTAACTTGCGCAGATACTAGCCAAAACTACTGCTTGACGCTATGAGTTCCTGCCTCAGGACTCAATTGAACAGGCGGCGGCGTGACGTTTTCGACCGGTGCCGCCGCCACAGATGCGGAGTCCGGTGCCTGATCGCTTGCCGGCGGCGGCGCAGTATTTTCCGCGGGCAGCAGTGCCTGCTCCTCCTGCGACTCCATTGCCCCCTCAGGCAGCGGCGGCGCAAATCTCGCCGCGGTTTCCTCCCTGGTTTCTTTTGCCCATGCGAGAATATTCTGCGCCTGCCGCAGTCCGGCCAGCATGCCGGGCGGCAACGGATCAGGCTTCGAATAATCCTCGATATAGGTATCGAGCCCGTCCATCACGTTGAAATGCGGATCGCTGAATAATTTCTTGAGCGCGGCACGCCGCAAATCCGGGTCGACCTTCGGATGCATAAATACGCTGAAATCCGATTGCGGAGTGAGTTCTTCGATTGGCGGCAGATCCGGCGCCGGCATTTCGATTCGCTCTACCGGCTGTTCCGCCGCCGGCTGTTCGCGCGCCTGCTGTTTACGCTGCGACCAGCGCGACAGAAAGGGCTGTGCCGCGTCTTTTTGCACATCGTCGGTCATGGTCAGTCGATGCGGCCCATACGGCCATGGTCCTTGTTGCTCGCATAGCGTTTTTTCTTCTTGGGCTCGGGCTTGTAATGCAGCGTAGCAAACTCGCGTATCCACGGCACAAGTTCGGCAGGCAGCGGCACTCCATCCACGTGCTCGTCGCTGTCCATCCAACGCGCGCCCTCATGATAACTGACGGTAATCCGCTCCGGCCGCGGGACTTCGTCATGCATGCGCCACAGCACGAACACTTTGGGCGCGGGCGACATTATGTTGTAGAGATAGCCTTCGGCCTCGTCGCGATACAGGCGTATTTGATGTCCCGGATGGACCACTCGGGTAACTTTGTCATCAGCCGCTATTTGTTGCGCGCAGGCGCCCGCCGGCAACGCATCGGTCACCACGCCGCACGCCTCCCACTGCTCCGTCTGCCAGCGGTTGGCGGACAGCGTGCGGCATTCCATGATGATTGCTACGGGATAAACGGTGATTGCCGGGTTGCTTGCGTCCATAGGATGCCGATTGTGCGCCTGCAAATGCCTGAATTCAATCGGATGCGCTTGCCAAATGGTTGATTCCACGCTGGTGTTTTCCTTGCTGTCACAGGAGTTCTTTTGCCATAATCCGTCCCCACATCAATGGTTGTATTGGGCAGGCGTGCGAGGGAAGCTTTTGAATCATCCGGAATTTCCAGTTGCCAAACAGACTGCCCAGGTTGTCGACCGCCTGGGCCGGCCGCTGCGCGATCTGCGCATCTCGGTGACCGACCGCTGCAATTTCCGCTGCGTCTATTGCATGCCGAAAGAGGTGTTCGGCAAGGACTACCAGTTTCTCGAACACAAGGAACTGCTGACGTTTGAGGAAATCGCACGGCTCGCACGCATTTTCACGCGTCATGGCATCGAGAAAATCCGCCTCACCGGCGGCGAGCCGCTGGTGCGACGCAACCTCGAGAAATTGATCGAGTTGCTGGCAGCCATCCCCGGTCTGGACCTGACGTTGACGACCAACGCCTCCCTGCTCGCCAAAAAAGCGCGCGCGCTGAAAGCCGCGGGCCTTGACCGCATCACCGTAAGCCTTGACTCGCTCGACGATGCGGTATTCATGAAAATGAACGACGTCGATTTTCCGGTCGCGCGCGTGCTCGAAGGCATAGACGCGGCTGCCGCGGCGGGGCTGGCGCCGGTGAAGATCAACATGGTGGTCAAGCGCGGCGTCAACGACACGAGCGTCGCCGCCATGGCGCGCCATTTTCGCGGCAGCGGTCATATCCTTCGCTTCATCGAGTACATGGACGTCGGTCACACCAACGGCTGGCGCATGGACGACGTGGTCACCGCGAAAGAAATCGTCGCCATGATCAATATCGAAGCGCCGCTCGAGCAGTGCGATCCCAATTACCGCGGCGAAGTCGCCGAGCGCTGGCGCTATCGCGATGGCAGCGGCGAAATCGGCGTTATTGCATCGGTCACGCAGGCGTTCTGCCGCGACTGCACCCGTGCGCGCCTGTCGACCGAAGGCAGCCTTTTTACCTGCTTATTTGCCACCGCCGGGCACGCGCTCAAGCCGTTGCTGCGCGGCGGCGCTGACGACGACGAAATCTCCGCGGCCATCGCGGCCGTATGGCGCAAGCGTGACGACCGCTATTCGGAAATCCGCAGCGCGCAAACGACCAGGCTGCAAAAAGTCGAAATGTCGTACATCGGTGGTTGACGTCGCTGGATTGAGGAGTGAGGATTGGGCAAAGCCATAAATCCCGCCCCTCAATCCCCGCTCCCCGATCCTAAAAATGCACCGTCCGCAAATCACCCATGCCACGCGTCCACTGACGTTTACCGTCGAGGCGCGCAATGAGCGCGGGGAGGACCTGCCCACCGAAATCGCCGGGGAGCATCCGTTAACTCTGTATGTCGACAAGCGCGAAATTGTCACGCTGATGACTCTGGGCGCCGCGCCCGAAGCCCTCGCCATCGGTTATCTGCGCAACCAGCGCCTGGTCGCCGGCATCGAGGACATCGTGTCGGTGCAGGTCGATTGGGATGTCGGCGCGGTCGCCATCACCACGCGCGCAGGCATTGCCGATCTGGACGGGCGCATGGAGAAACGCACCGTCACCACCGGCTGCGGCCAGGGCACGGTGTTCGGCGCGCTGATGGATGAAGTGGACTCGATCACGCTGCCTGCGGATGCCGTCTTGACCGAAGCGACGTTTTACGGCCTGATCGACAGCGTGCGTCGTCACGAGACCGTCTACAAGCAGGCCGGCGCCGTGCATGGCTGTGCGCTGGCGAAAGATGCCGAGATCCTGATGTTTGTCGAGGACGTCGGCCGCCACAACGCGGTGGACGCTATCGCCGGACAAATGTGGCTCGACGGCATAAACGGCGCCGACAAGATTTTCTACACCACCGGCCGCTTAACGTCGGAGATGGTAATCAAATGCGCGCAGATGGGCATCCCGTTTCTGGTATCGCGCTCGGGGCTCACGCAGATGGGTTATGAAGTCGCTCAGAAAACCGGCATCACGATGCTGGGCCGTGCCACCGGCAAACACTATCTGCTGTTCACCGGCAAGCAGCGATTCAGGAAATGAAAACCGGCATCACGGGCGTGGTGCTTGCCGGCGGCCAGGGACGCCGCATGGGCACCGTCGACAAAGGATTGCGCGAACTGCGCGGCAAGCCGATGGCGGCGTGGGTCATCGAACGTTTCGCGCCGCAAGTCGATGAAGTGCTCATCAACGCCAACCAGAACTTGGATATCTACGCGCGCTTCGGGTATCGCGTCGTGCCCGATGAAATCGGCGGCTTTGCCGGGCCTCTCGCGGGATTGCAGCGGGGACTTAGCGAAGCGCATCACCCGCTCGTCGCGACTGCGCCCTGCGACACGCCGTTCCTGCCCACCGATCTGGTCGCGAGACTGCACGCGGCTTTGCAAACGCAGGCAGCGCAACTCGCGGTTGCGCGCACCGGCGACCAGCCGCATCCGGTGTTTTGCCTGTGCCGCCGAGACGTGTTGCCGCATTTGATGCAGTTTCTGAGCAGCGGCGGGCGCAAGATCGATGCCTGGTATGCGACGCTGAAAGTAGCCGAAGTTGCATTCGACGATGTCCCGGATGCCTTCAGCAACATCAACACGGTGGACGAACTGCGCTCGTTCGAAATTTAGATCCGCAGTTCAGTGCGCAGATAGCGCGCAGCGCCTTTGAGGCCGACTTTCGGATCGGTGACGATGTGCAGCGGATAGCGCCGCAGCAGGTCGCTGAAGCGGCCCTTGTGCGCAAACGCGCGGACGAAGCCGCCGTCGCCCAGTTTGCGCGCGATCTTGCGCGCCACGCCGCCCGCAATATAGACCCCGCCGCGCGCCAGCGTCGCGAGCGCCATGTTGCCGGCAAACGCGCCGTAAATATCGACAAAAAGATCCAGCGCATGCACGGCAAGCGGATCGGATTTTGCTATCGCAAAGTCCGAGATCGCGGCCGCCGCATCGCCACGCTGCATCGCGTCGCGCAGTTGTTTCGACGGTTGGCCCGCCCCGCCGTTCTCGAGCACGCTGAATATCCGCAACAGCCCCGGCCCCGATACGACACGTTCGTACGAAACGCGCCCGAAAGCCTGGCGCAGGCTGGCGAGCAGAATGTCCTGGGCGTCATCGATAGGCGCGAAATCCGTATGCCCGCCTTCCGACGGATGCACCGCGTAGCCGTCGCCCTGCCACGAGAGCATGCAAACGCCAAGGCCGGTGCCGGCACCGACCACCACGCGCGTGCCGTACGGCTGCGCGACACCGCGTTGCAACGTCATGAGATCGTGCTCGCCAAGCTCGCCGATGCCGTGCCCGACCGCCGCAAAATCGTTCAGCAGCAGCACGTCCGGGATGCGCAGGCGCGCACTGAGCGCGGGCGCGTCTATGAGCCAATTGAGATTGGTCAGCGTCGAAGCATGGCCTTCGACCGGCCCGGCCACCGAGAAACAGGCAGCATCTATTCGCGGCGCTGCGGCCTTGACTGGCGCCAGCGCGAGAAAATCGTCCAGCAGCTCGTCGAACCCGGCAAACGTCTCGCTGCGATAGGTGCGTTCGTGGGCCGTGCGCAGCACGCCGCCGCTCTCGATCAGCAGCTCCAGTATTGCGTTCGTACCGCCGATATCGCCGACCAGCGCGGCTTTCAGTGCCATGCGACCTCCTCCGCCGACTCGAGCACCGCAGGAGTTGCGTCGGCGGTTTTGAGCAGCGCCTCCGGCTTCGCGACGAAGTAGCCTTGCGCGTAGTCGACGCCGATGGCCCGCAACCGTTCCAGGATGTTCTCGTTTTCGACGAACTCCGCGACGGTTTTCAAACCGAGAATATGCGCGATGCGGTTGATCGCCTCCACGATCGCCTGGTCCATCGGGTCGTCCGCCATGTCGCGCACGAACACGCCGTCGATCTTGATGTAATCGACCGGCAGGTACTTGAGGTAGGCGAACGATGACATCCCGATACCGAAATCGTCCAGGGCGAAGCGGCAGCCCATCCCTTTCAGGTCGTGCATCAGATGCGCGGCCTTGGTCAGGTTGGAAATGGCCGTTGTCTCGGTCACCTCGAAACACAGCAGGCCCCGCGGCAGCTGGAACCGCGTCAGCAGCTGCCGCAGAAAATCGGTAAAGCTCGCATCGTTGATACTAACCCCCGACAGGTTCACGGCATAAAACGCGCCGGTGAGCGCGGCCGGTTCGCGCGGCAACGCGCCGCTCTCGCATTGCCGGTGCAGGAACTCAACGAGCGTGCTGATGACCCATCGCTCGATGGACGACAACAGGTTGAAGCGCTCGGCTGCCGCCATGAAGCCGCTCGGCGGAATCAGGCTGCCATGGCGGTCGACCATGCGCACGAGCACCTCGTAATGCGGTTCGTTTTCCTCGCCGGGCACCAGTGAAATAATCTTCTGCCGGTACAGCCGGAAATTGCCGAGCTCGAATGCATGGTTGATCTGCGACACCATCTGCAGGTCGGCGTTTTGCGTGCCCGGCTGCTCGTGCTTCGGTTTGTGTACCTGAACACGGTCGCGGCCCTTGCTTTTCGCTTCGTAGCACGTGGCATCGGCGCTTGCGAGCAAGCGGCTGACACTCTCCGTGCCGTCAATCGTCACAAGTCCGGTGCTGACGCCGATGCCGAACGTCTTGTCCTGCCATACGAAACGGAAATCGCGCACTGCTTCGCGCAGGCCGTTTGCGATGCGCACGGCCTGATCGAGCGGGCACGACTCGAGCAACGAGCCGAATTCGTCGCCACCGATCCGTGCAAGCGTGTCACTGCCGCGCATGCGCGCCTGCATCACCGTCGTCAATTGACGCAAGAGCTCGTCGCCGGCCGCATGGCCGCAGGTGTCGTTGACCGTCTTAAAATTGTCGAGGTCCATGTAGAGCAGCGCGTGTGGCTTGTTGTCGGCGCGCGCCGCTTCGATCAACCCGCCCAGCCGGCGCTCGAATTCGCGGCGGTTCACCAGCCCCGTCAAGGCGTCGTGGCTGGCCTGCCAGGTGAGCTGCTGGGCCATTTCCTGGATCTGACTGACGTCGTGAAACACCACTACCCAGCCGACCAGGTTGTCATCGCTGTTGTGTATGGGCGCCGACGAATCGCGAATCGCACACGAGTTGCCATTGCGGCCGAGCAAGCGCACTGTCATGCCCTGCATGCCGCGCGCGCCGACTTCGTTGCCTCCGGGGTGCGGGATCGGTTTGGCGGTCTGCTCGTCGACCACGCGATAAACGACGTCCAGCGCCTGCCCTTTCGCCTCGGCGTTTTTCCAGCCGGTATACTCTTCCGCTACCGGATTCATATAGTCGACATTGCCCGCTGCATCGAGCGTGATCACCCCGTCGGCAATCGAGTGCAAGGTGACTTCGGCAAGCTCTTTTTCGCGGTGCAGCTCGTTTTCGCTCTCCGCGATGCGGCGCGTCACCAGCGACGCTATCCAGGCGCCGGCGACCAGCACGAGTATGCCAAGCACGGCCACCAGCAGCAGCGCGTCGCGCATCGCGCGGCCTGTCTGTGAGATGGCATCCAGCGTCGCAGCGCGCTTCGAATCGACGACCCGGTTGACGGCCAGCTGAAGCTCGTCCTGCACCGGCATGCCTTTTTGCAAAAGCATGTCGGTTGCCAGCGGCACATTGTTCTGCATCAGCAGTTCGACCACCCGGTCGCGCACATCGCGCAGCAATGTTGCGGCATCGAGTGCCTGTTTCAGCGCAGCGCGCTCCGGCGGCGTCATGCCGGCTTCGTCCAGCCGGTCGCGCATGGCGAACAGGGGCTCCACAAGCGCGCGATAGTCGCCGAGCAAACGCGCGCGCTCGCCTTTATCGTTGGCGGCAAACATCTGGTACATGATCTGCTGACGCTGCTGGCTGGCAGTCAGCAGCGTGGTGAGCATTTCTGATTTCAGATTTTGCTCGTAGACCAGCGCTTCCATGCTCTGATTGATGGCGTAGATGCGCCAGATGCCGACCAGGGTGATGCTGATTATCAGCATGAGCAGCGCGCCGAAGCGCGCCGTCAATGCCCGCCTGGATTTGGTGAACGAAAACGGCTTCAGCATGGGCAGAGCTTACCTGAAACGCGTGTCATAAATGCGCGTCTGCGCGAGCGCCGGGGTCCTGGCGGTAGAACAGCTTGAGTTGCACGTAAACCCGCGGATACTCCGTCTGCACCGCGCGCGGAATCTCGAAAAAAGCCTCGCTCATAACGGCAAAAAACTCCCCCGGGCTTTCCGCTGCATAAGGGTCGATGGCAAGATCTTCATCGGCGTCGGCGCGGCGGCAGAAATCGGCGTATGCATCGGTAAATGCAGACGTCCATTCAGCTCGGCGCATGGCGCCATGCAAGGGTGGATGGCCGTTGGCATCCCCGTTCAGCATGTCGAGCTTGTGCGCGAATTCGTGAATCACGACATTGACTCCGTCAGCCATCGGCGCGACATCCGCCCATGACAGGATGACAGGTCCCTTCAGCCATGCCTCACCCATGCGCGCCTCGCGCTCGACATGCACGACGCCATCTTCGTCCGTATATTCGATCGTGGGCACGAACTCCTCCGGATAAACGATGACCTCGACCCAGCCGCGATAATAGTCGACATCCAGATTGAGTATCAGGATGCACGCCTGCGCCGCTATCATCAGCTGCATCGCGTCGTCGATGGCCAGCCCCGCCGCGCCGCGGATCAATTTCTGATGCAGAAACAAGATCACTGTTTCGCGCAGCCGCGCACATTCTTCCACGTTCAGGCCGGCGAGAAACGGCAGGCGAGCCAGCGTCGCGCGCCACTGCCCGGCATCCAGCGCCGAGCACTTGATAATGCGCTGGCGCCGCCAGCGCCGGAATACTGCGAACAAGTTAAGTGCCGCTATTTTTCGGCGGCGGCGTCGACCGCATGCAGTTTCGGCTGCTCGGGCGCATCGAGCTCGACGCGTTCGATGCGCGCAAAACGCTCGGTGATTTTGCGGCTGCTGACATGCACCTCGTCGACGTCGGATTTGGCCTGTTCGATATGGCGGGCCAGATTGTCCATGCGCGACTGAAAGCGGCTGAAGTCGGCACCCAGCTTGTGCAGCTCATCCTTGATGATATGGATCTGCGCGCGCGTTTCGACGCTGCGGATTACCGATTGCGCCGTGGTCAGGACCGCCATCAACGTCGTGGGTGAAGTGATCCATACGCATTTCTTCTGCGCGTAGTCGACCAGATCGCGGTGACGCGCGTGCACTTCGGCGAATACCGCCTCCGCCGGCAGAAACATGATTGCACCGTCGTTGGTTTCGCCCGGGATGATGTATTTGTTCGCAATGTCGTCGATGTGCTTGCGCACGTCAGCCTTGAACGCGGCGGCGGTAATGCGCTCGACGCCTTCGGCGAACATGCGCTCGAAATTTTCGAGCGGAAACTTCGAATCGATGGCAATCAGCCCGGTCGGCGGCGGCAGTTTGAGCACGCAATCGGCGCGCACACCCCGCTTGAACGTGTACTGAAACTCGAATGCAGTCTCCGGCAGCGCATTGCGCACAATCGCTTCAAGCTGCACCTCGCCGAATGCCCCGCGCGACCGTTTGTCGCCCAGCAGCTCCTGCAGGCTGACCACGCTGCCGGTCAGCGTCTCAATCTTTTTTTGCGCCTCGTCGATGGTGGCGAGCCGCGTCATTACATTGGTAAACGTCTCGTTGGTTTTCTTGAAGCCCTCGTCCAGTCGCTCGTTCACCTTGCCCGTAATCTGCTCGAGGCGTTCGTCGATTTTCCCGGTGAGTGCCTGCGTGGTTTCCGCGAGCTTGGCGACCATCGCTTCGCGGCTTTCGCCCAGGTTGCTGGCCAGCGCAAGCTGCAGCGCATGCAGCGTGTCGCGTGTCTGTTTCAGCTCTTCGGCGGTCGTGCCGCGCAGACGCTCCGAGTTGTCGGTGAGCGCGACCGACAGACGGTCGCCCTGCTTGTTGAGGCCATCGTGCAGATCGTGCAGCATCGCGCGATGCCGCTCCTCCTGGCCCTGCCCCATCGCGAGGGGTAGTTCGTCGAAGCGGCGTTGCAGGTTCGACATGCGCATCGCGAGCCACGCGATTAAAACAACCGCGAGTACGATTAATGCCAGCGCGAGTTCCAGCATGCAGCTTCCCGGTGAGAAATTCCCATTTTACACCGCGCCCCGCATGCTCAGGTCTCATTCAAAACACGCAGCGGCGACGTTGCCAGCACGCGGTACGTGCCGAGCATCCCGGCGGCCGCAATGCCCGCGCCCCCGGCGACCAGTCCGATGAGCCAGATCCATGCGTTGCCCGCATACGGGACATTGAGCACCTTGTGGGCGAGCATGTAGCCCAGCGCAGTGGCACCGCCCGCGGCGAGCAGGCCGGCCAGCGTGCCTATCAGCGCAAACTCGGCAAATTGAACGGCGGCGATTTGTCGGCGGCTGGCACCCAGCGCGCGCATTAGCGCGGTTTCGTACTCGCGCTCGTCGCGCGTGCTGGCGATCGCCGCGTAGAGCACGATCAGTCCCGCCGCCAGCGTAAACAGGAACACAAACTGCACGGCGCTCGCGACCTGGTCCATCATCTTCTGCACCTGCGCCATGATCTGCGCGACGTCGATGACGATCAGGTTTGGGAATTCCTGCACCAGCTCGTTCAGGACCGCGTTGCGCCCCGGCGGTACGTACAAGCTTGTCATATATGAGGCCGGAAACCGCTGCAGCAGCTGAGGCGGGGCGATGACGAAAAAATTCGCACGGAAGGATTCCCACTCCACTTTGCGCACACTGGTGATGACCGCATCGAAATCGCTGCCAGCGACATCGTAGGTGAGGCGGTCGCCGAGCCTGAGCCCCAGCGCGGCGCTGATGCCCTCTTCGACCGACAGCTGATCAGGATGCATTGCCGCGTCATCCCACCACTTGCCGGCGAGAATGCGGTTGTCCGGCTGCATCTGCCCCGCCCACGACAGATTGAACTCGCGATCGACCAGGCGTTTGGCGCGCTCTTCGGCATAATCGTCCGCACTGACGGCTCGGCCATTGATCGCGATCAGGCGGCCGCGCACCATGGGAAATATCGCGGGTTGCGCAATGCCATGCGCCGAGAAAAATTTATTCAGCGGTTGCAACTGCTCCGGCTGGATGCTGACGACGAAACGGTTGGGTGAATCCGACCGCAGATTGGCCTGCCAGCTATGCATCAGGTCGCCGCGGATCAGCGTTAACGTCAGCAGCGCCATCATGCCGAGCGCCAGCGCCACGACCTGCAGCGTGTTGGCAAGCGATCGCCGTCGCAGGTTGGCCAGACCGTAGCGAAAACTGACGCTGCCTCCCGCGCGCAGGCGCGAAAGCAGCCGCAGTAAAGCGAGCACGACGCCGGCGGATACTGCGGCCGTCGCCAGAAAACCACCCAACACGTAGGCGCCAAGGCGCATGTCCTGCGCTTTCCACATGATCAGCGCGCAAATGACGGCGAGTCCCAGCGCATAGCCGGCCGCGCCCCAGCCGCGCGGCAGACCGAGATCGCGGCGCAACACGCGCAGCGTGGATACCTGCGCAAGACTGATCAGCGGCGGCAGCGCAAAACCCAGCAGCAGCATGACGCCAGCGGCGAGCCCATAGACTGCGGGCCCGGCCCCCGGCCACGGCAGGGGCACGCCGAGAAAGCTGCCCAGCCAGGCGGCGAGCGCGAACTGGGCAATGTATCCAATCGCGCAGCCGATTGCGCTCGCAACCGCGCCGAGCACGACAAAATGCGCAAGGTACAAGCGAACGATCGCTGACTGCGGCGCGCCGATGCAACGCATGACCGCACAGCCGTCGAGATGGCGGCGGACAAAACGCCGTGCCGTCAGCGCAATGGCGGCTGCCGACAACACCACGCTGACAAGCGCGGCCAACCCGAGAAAGCGCTCGGCCTTCTCAAGCGCCGAACGAATCTCCGGCCGCGCGTCGCGTATGCCTTCTATGCTTTGGCCGGCGCCTATGCGCCCCTGGGCCCAGGCGCGATAGGCATCGACCGCGGCGGTTTCGCCCGCCACGTACAAACGATAGCGCACGCGGCTGCCCGCCTGCAGCAGACCGGTCGCCGCCACATCGGTTTCGTTGATCAGCACGCGCGGCGCGCTGTTGATAAAGCCGATCGCACTGTCCGGCTCCTGCGTGACTATCGCGGCAATGCGCAAGCGCGACTGCCCGATGGCGAGCAGGTCGCCGATTTTGACATTGAGGCGCGTCAGCAGGCGGTCATCGACCCACGCCGTACCGGCAGCAGGCACGTCGTGTGTGACGCGCTCCACGCCAAACAATACGTCTGCCAGCCGGATCTCGCCTCGCAACGGATAGCCCGGCGCGACGACTTTCACGTCGGACAGCAGGCTTTCCCCGCCGTAGCCTGTCATGCTCGGGAAGCGCAGCGCGCGCGTTACGGCCAGTCCGCGCGTCTGCGCCCCGGTGGCGAATTCGGGAGCGAATGGGCGGTCCGAGACTATGCTGAGGTCACCACCGAGGAGTTGATTAGACTGCTGCGACAGCGCGCGCTGCACGCGGTCGGTAAAAAAACTAACGGTCGTCAGCCCGGCGACCGCGATGACGATCGCAGCGGCAAGCAGCGTGACTTCACCGGCGCGCCAGTCGCGCCACAACATGCGCAGCGCCAATGGCGCTTTTCCCGCGGCCATGGTCTTAACTGCCGTTCAAAAGACGGCCCGCGGCGAGCCGCAGGGCGCGGCCACAGCGGCGCGAGATTGCTTCGTCGTGCGTCACCAGAATCAAAGTGGTCTGGCGTTCGCGATTAAGCTCGAACATGAGGTCGATGATCTGGGCGCCCGTTGCCGAATCAAGATTGCCCGTGGGCTCGTCCGCAAACAACAGCTGCGGCTCACGCACGAACGCGCGCGCAATGGCGACACGCTGCTGCTCGCCGCCTGACAACTGCTTGGGATAATGTCCCACACGCGGCCCCAGGCCCACTCTTTCGAGCATTGCCTGCGCCTTGGCGGCTGCTCCCGCTACACTACCGAGCTCGAGCGGCAACATCACGTTCTCGAGCGCCGTCAATGCCGGCAGCAGTTGAAACGATTGAAAGACAAAACCGACCAACTTCGCGCGCAGCGCAGCGCGGCCGTCCTCGTCGAGCTGCGAAAGGTCGGCGCCGGATATGCTGACGCTGCCTGCGCTCGGGGCATCGAGCCCCGCGAGCAGGCCCAGCAACGTCGACTTGCCCGAACCCGAAGCGCCGACGATGGCAACCGCTTCGCCGGCCGCGACATCGAAACTCACGCCGTCGAGTATGGTCAAACGCGCATCGCCGGTTGCAACTTGCTTGGTAAGACCTGATGCCCGCAAAATGGGCGCGACGGACAATTCAGACATGATGCGCGTTTTCCTTTTTATTCTGCTGACGGCCGCCGCGGGCGCCGCCCACGCCGCCGCCAGCATCCTGGTGTTCGGCGACAGCATCTCCGCGGGTTACGGATTGGCGCGCGATCAGGGCTGGGTCGAGCTGCTGCGCGCCCGCCTTGCGCGCGAGCGTCTCGATTATAAGGTCATCAACGCCAGCCTGAGCGGCGAAACAACTACTGGCGGCAAAGCCCGCCTCGGCGCCGCGCTCGGCGAGTATCAACCGCAAATCGTGATCATCGAACTGGGCGGCAACGACGGCCTGCGCGGAGGTCGCGTGGAAACGATGCGCGACAATCTGAGCGCGATGATCGCCGATTGCCGCCGGCATAATAGCCGCGCGCTGCTGATAGGGATGCAAATTCCACCGAACTATGGCAACGACTACCGCGAAAAGTTTCAGCAGGCGTTCGACATGCTGGCTAAAACCCAGCGCGTGCCGCTGGTGTCATTTTTGTTCGAGGGTTTCGCCAACGATCGCGCGCTTTTTCAGGCCGACGGCATTCACCCGACGGCGGCTGCTCAGGACAAGATCCTGAACAATGTGTGGCCGCGCCTGCGTCCGTTGCTGACGACGCAACCGGCAAAACGCTGACCGCGCGCACCGCGCCTCAATTCACGTTTATCGTTGCCGCACCCGCGCTCAGCGTGCCGATTTCGCACGCGTATTTGAAGCCCTGCTGCTTGAAGATTTGCAGTACGCCCGCGACGCTGGCGCGATCGCAGGCGACGAGCAGGCCGCCGCTGGTTTGCGGGTCAGTCAGCATTGTTTTATGCCACTCGGGCATGCCGGCCGGCAAGGTCGTGTGCGGCGCCACGCTCGTCCAGTTGCGGTCCGATGCGCCCGTTGCGTAACCGCTGACAGCAAGATGCTTCGCCGCCGATAAAATCGGCAAAGCATCAAACCGGATGTCGGCATGCAACTTCGAACCTCTGCAAATTTCATGCAGGTGGCCGGCGAGACCGAAGCCGGTCACATCTGTCATCGCGTGCACGCCCGGTAATTTCGCGAGTTCGATGCCAGGCGTATTCAGCTGCGTGGTCGTCTCGATCATTTGCTCGTAGGCCTTTTCGCGCAGTTCGCCCTTTTTAAGCGCTGCGCTCATGATGCCGACGCCGAGCCGCTTGCCGAGTATCAGGACGTCGCCGGCTTGCGCACGGTCGTTGCGCTTGACCCGCGCCGGGTGCACGAGACCGAGCCCCACCAGTCCGTAGATCGGCTCAGGGTTATCGATCGAGTGTCCGCCCGCAATCGGTATGCCCGCTTCATCGCATACGGCCTGTCCGCCGGCGAGAATCTGCTGCATCGCTTCGACCGGCAGCTTGCCGACCGGCATGCCAACGAGCGCAAGCGCAAACAGCGGCTGGGCGCCCATCGCGTAAATATCGGAGATGGCATTGGTCGCGGCGATGCGGCCGAAATCGTACGGGTCGTCGACTATCGGCAGAAAAAAATCCGTGGTCGCGACGATCGCCTGCTCATCGTTGATGCGATAGACCGCCGCGTCGTCGCTTGACTCGATGCCGACGAGCAGATTCGGATACGCGCGCGCCAGCGGTAACTTGGACAGCAGTTCCCCCAGCAACGCTGGCGGTAGTTTGCAGCCTCATCCGCCGCCGTGTGAGAATGCGGTCAGTTTTATTTTCTGCATGTCCATCGGATTGTTCATCGGGCTGATTTGAGTAATAATTTGCGTAATAATGAGCGTGACAACGACCTGGTTACCGTAGCACAACTCGCCGCCTTTGACGAGGTCATCGACACGCGCTCCGAATCGGAATTTGCCGAAGACCACATTCCCGGCGCGATCAGTTGTCCGGTGCTCAATGACAGCGAGCGCGCACGCGTCGGCACCGTTTACAAGCAAGTATCGGCCTTCGAAGCAAAAAAAATCGGCGCCGCGCTCGTCAGCCGCAACATCGCGCGTCATATGGAAACTACGTTCGCGCAGCGTCCGCGCGACTGGCGGCCGCTCGTTTATTGCTGGCGCGGCGGCAGCCGCAGCGGCGCACTCGCCCATGTGCTGCAGCAGGTAGGCTGGCGTGCAGGACGCCTCGACGGCGGCTACAAATCGTACAGGCGTGCTGTCATTGACGATCTGGAAACGCTGCCGCAACGCTATCGGTGGTGCGTGGTGTGCGGGCTGACCGGCTCAGGCAAGAGCCGGCTGCTGCGCGAGCTCGCGCGGCAAGGCGCGCAAGTACTCGACCTCGAAGCGCTGGCGGCGCATCGCGGGTCGGTGCTCGGCAACCTGCCGGACACTCCGCAACCCGCGCAAAAAATGTTCGAAAGCGTGGTGTGGTCGGCGTTGCGCGGCTACGATCCCGCACGTCCCGTCTTCGTCGAAGCCGAAAGCAAGAAAATCGGCAATCTGCGCGTACCGCAGGCGCTGATAGCCGCGATGTGGCAAAGCACGTGCGTGCGGCTGGAAGCCCCGGTGGGACTGCGCGTCACCATGCTGATGGAGGAATACCGCCATTTCGTCGCCGACGCAAAAGCGCTCGGCGTGCAGCTGGATTGCCTGGCGGCTCATTACGGACTGGAGCAGATCGCGGCGTGGAAAGCGCTCGCGGACGCCAATGCATGGGACACCCTTGTGCGCGAGCTTCTGGAAACGCACTACGATCCCGCTTACATGCGCGCGACGCTTCGGAATTATCCGCAGCTCGCGGCGAGCGAAACGCTGGTCTCCAGTACAAATACCGATGCGGAATTCGCGCGCATTGCCGCGCAATGCCTGGTGGCGGCCGCGAAGACTCCGCACTCGCGCTGATGCAGACGGGACGTTGCGGATGATATACTTCCATCCCATTTGAGCAGTTCACCCGCATCGTTCTCATCGAGCACCGCCCTGCCCGCGCCCCGCGGATGGTGGCTGATGCTGCTCATCGCGGTTGTCATCTGGTGCGGCAATCTCGAATATCGCAAGCTCGCCCTGTCAGACGAAGGCCGCTACTCCGAAATCCCGCGCTACATGGCGCAAAGCGGCGACTGGCTTACGCCGCGCCTGAACGGCATCAAATACTTCGAGAAGCCGCCGCTGCAATACTGGGCCACGGCTGCGGCCTATAGCGCGTTCGGCGAGCACAACTGGACTGCTCGCCTCTGGCCTGCGCTGACGGGGTTTCTCGGCGTGCTGCTGATGTATTTCGTCGGCATGCGGCTCTTCGGGCCTGCGGCCGGACTGTATACCGCTCTGGTGCTCGCAAGCAGCGTGCTCTATTCCGGCATGGCGCACATCCTGACGCTCGACATGGGACTGGCGTTTTTCATGACTGTGTCGTTCGCCGGCATCGTGCTGGGACTGGATCCGCGCGCCGATGCGCAGACCAACCGGCGCTGGATGCATGTCGCCGCTGCGGGCTGCGCGCTCGCCGTGCTGAGCAAAGGCCTGATCGGCATCGTGCTGCCGGGCGCTATAGTTGTGCTCTACATGCTGATCAAGCGCGACTTCCGGCTTTGGCGCAAGCTGCATATCGTCACCGGCGCGCTGGTGTTTTTCGCGATTGCTGCGCCGTGGTTTGTCGCGGTATCAATTGCGAACCCGGAATTCGCCTGGTTTTTCTTCGTGCATGAGCATCTGCAGCGCTATACATCGACCATTCATCAGCGGTATCAACCGTGGTACTATTTCATCCCCATTCTCATCGTCGGCCTGCTGCCGTGGCTGCTCACCAGCACAGCCGCCGTTGCGCACGCATGCAAACGAGGCGCCCGGGACAAGCTCTTCGACCCCCGCTTCTTCTCTCTGCTGTGGGCGGGATTTATATTCGCGTTCTTTTCCCTTTCCGGCTCCAAGCTGCCTTCATACATCCTGCCCATCTTTCCCGCGCTGGCATTGCTGACAGGCGTGCGGCTGGCCGACATTGACGGGCGCGCTCTGGCATGGCAAATCGCGCCAGTCGTTCTGCTTGCGGCGGGCGGCCTTGCGGCAGTTCCGTATGCCGTCAGGCTCGCATCGGTGGCCATACCCGCGGAACTTTATCTCGCGCAAACGCACTGGCTATATGCCGCCGCCGCCGTGCTGCTTGCAGGCTCGCTCGCCGCGACAGGGCTCGCCTGGTGCGGACAAATCAAATATGCAGTCATCAGCTGCGCCTTTGCCGGCCTGCTGACGACACAGCTGCTGGTCGCAAGCGAAGACGCCTTGTCACCCGCGCATTCGACTTATCACCTTGTGCAAGAGATCCAGCCTTATCTCAAGCCGGGCGTGCCGTTTTACAGTGTTAAAACCTACGAGCAAACGCTGCCGTTTTATATCGATCGCACGGTAACGCTGGTCGACTACCAGGACGAATTGGCCTTTGGACTTGAGCAGGAGCCCCGCCTGTGGGTGCCGACTCTCGCGGAATTCGAGCGCCGGTGGCGCAGCGACGACTATGCGCTGGCCGTCATGAGCCTCGAGGTTTTTGACGAATTGCAAAAAGCGCAACTGCCGATGCAGTTGATTGCACGCGATACCGAGCGCATATTCGTGCGCACATTGCCGCACTGACGGGGGAGCCACCATGAACGCGATCAGTTTTTCGTTATTGATGACCGGCGTGTTGCTCAACGCCGGAGCGCAACTGCTGCTCAAGGCCGGCACCAACAGCGTGGGAGCATTCGAATATTCGAGCGCCAATATCCTGCCCGTGGGATGGAAGCTTGCCACCGAACCGCACATCATCGGCGGCCTCGCCTGCTACGTGGTCAGCGTGGTCGTCTGGATCATGGCGCTGTCGCGTGTTGAAGTCAGCGTCGCCTATCCACTGCTGTCGGTCGGCTATGTGGTCAATGCGATGGCCGCCTGGTATTTGTTCGGCGAAGCCGTCACTCCGCTGCGGCTGGCCGGCATAGGCGTCATTATTATCGGCGTCGTCCTCGTGACACGCTCGTAACATCCGAGCGCAGAGTCGACGCCCGCATCGCGCATCGGTTACCATGCACCTGAATTCGAAACAGAAATCATGACCGCACCGCTACTTTCCGTCGTCATTCCCGTTTACAACGAAGAGCAGACACTGCCGCTGCTGTGCGCGCGCCTTTACCCCGCGCTCGACAAGCTCGGAGTGGGCTACGAAGTGCTGTTCATCAATGACGGCAGCCACGATCGCTCGGCGGCGCTGCTGCGCGAGCAGTTTCAGCAAAGGCCCGACGTCACGCGCGTGATTTTGTTCGGCGCCAATTTCGGACAGCACATGGCGATCGTCGCCGGTTTCGACCATTGCCGCGGCAGCCGCGTCGTCACGCTGGACGCCGACCTGCAGAACCCGCCTGAGGAAATCGGCAAGCTTCTGGCTGCGATGGATCGCGGCCACGATTACGTCGGGTCGATCCGCCAAAACCGCCAGGACTCCGCGTTCCGACGCCACGCGTCGCGCGCCATGAACTGGATGCGCGAACGCCTTACCCAAATACAGATGACCGACCAGGGCTGCATGCTGCGCGCCTACGACCGCCATATCGTCGATGCGATCAAGGCGAGCCATGAAATCAATACGTTCATACCTGCGCTCGCCTACACGTACGCGGGTAACCCGACGGAAATCGAAGTCGCCCACGAAGAGCGCGCCGCCGGCGAATCGAAATACTCGATGTACAGCCTGGTCCGCCTCAACTTCGATCTTGTCACCGGTTTTTCAATCGCCCCGCTGCAGGTATTTTCACTGCTCGGCATGTTCGTGGCAGTGATGTCCGTGGTCGTTTACATCGGCGTAATCATTCAGCGCTGGATCGCCGCCGCCAGCATGCGCGATGGCCTGCTCGCGCTGTGGGACCGCGACATCCTGCAATTTTTTCTGACGGGCCTGGTGCTGTTCGGCCTCGGCCTGCTCGGCGAATACGTCGGGCGGATCTACCAGCAGGTGCGCAGCCGGCCGCGCTATCTCGTGCAGGCGATACTGGAACGCAAGCAATGACCAGGGCGGTGGTCTTTGCCTATCACAACGTCGGGGTCAAGTGTCTGCAGGTGCTGCTGAATCACGGCATTGATGTGCCGCTCGTGGTCACGCACGCGGACAACCCGGCCGAGACCATCTGGTTCGACAGCGTGGCCGACCTTGCAACCAGGCATGGTTTGGCTGCAATCACGCCGGATGACCCCAACCAGGCCGCGACCGTCGAGCGGGTGCGCGCGCTGCGGCCCGATTTTTTGTTTTCCTTCTATTACCGCAATATGCTCGCGCCGCCGTTGCTCGAATCGCCCGCGCGCGGCGCGCTCAACATGCACGGCTCGCTGCTGCCGAAATATCGGGGGCGCGTGCCGGTCAACTGGGCGGTGATCAACGGCGAGCAGGAAACTGGCGCCACTCTGCACTACATGACCGTCAAGCCTGACGCCGGCGACATCGTCGCTCAGCAGTCGGTGGCTATCCTGCCTGACGAAACTGCAGCGGACGTGTTCGGCAAAGTCACCGCCGCTGCTGCAGCAGTGCTCGACCGCAGTGTTCCGGGCCTCATTGCAGGCACGGCCCCGCGCATCAAGCAGGACCTCACGCGCGGCAGCTATTTCGGCGGCCGTAAACCTGCGGATGGTCGCATCGACTGGCGGCAACCGGCGGCGCGCGTCCACGATCTGGTGCGCGGCGTCGCCCCGCCCTACCCCGGCGCGTTCACGCCCATCAACGGCAGGACTTTGCGTATACTCCGCACTCGGCTCGAAACGGCAGCACGGCGCACCGCGACTCAGCCACATATTTATGTCAATGGCGACCAGGTTATGGCGGCATGCGCGGACGGCGGCACTCTGCGCATCCTCGAAGCCGAGCTCGATGGCCGTCCTTTTACAGCCATGGATTTTCTGCCGCATTTTAGCGGCTCCTCCGTCACTCTAGAGACGACACAGCAATGAAAAAAGTCCTCATCCTCGGCGTCAACGGCTTCATCGGCCATCACCTGTCCCAGCGCATCATCAAGACCACCGACTGGGAGGTCTACGGGATGGACATGCAGAGCGAGCGCGTGGCAGACCTGTTGAAGCACCCGCGCTTCCATTTCTTCGACGGCGACATCCTGATCAACAAGGAATGGATCGAATATCACATCCGCAAATGCGATGCCATACTGCCCCTGGTTGCCATTGCGACTCCGGCGACTTACGTCAAGCAGCCATTGCGCGTGTTCGAGCTCGATTTCGAAGCCAACCTGCCTATCGTGCGCTCGTGCGTCAAATACGGGAAACGCATACTCTTTCCGTCGACCTCCGAGGTCTATGGCATGTGCCGTGACGATGAATTCGATCCGGAGCATTCGGAACTGGTCCTCGGGCCCATCGCCAAGCAGCGCTGGATCTATTCGTGCAGCAAGCAGCTGATGGACCGCGTGATCTGGGCGTACGGCTCGGAAGGCAAACTCGATTTCACGCTGTTCCGTCCGTTCAACTGGATAGGCGCGGGGCTCGACAGCATACACACGCCGAAGGAAGGCAGCTCGCGCGTGATCACCCAGTTCCTCGGTCACATCGTGCGCGGCGAAAACATCCAGCTGGTCGACGGCGGCACGCAAAAACGCGCGTTCACCTATATCAGCGACGGCATCGACGCGCTGATGAAGATCATCGACAACCCCGGCGGCGTTGCGAGCGGAAAAATCTACAACATCGGCAATCCAAAAAACAATTACTCGGTCAGGGACCTTGCGCAGATGATGCTCGACCTTGCGTTGAAATACCCCGAGTACCGCAAAAGCGCAAAGAAAGTGCGTCTCATCGAGACGACCGCGGCCGCGTACTACGGCAAGGGCTATCAGGACGTGCAAAACCGTGTGCCGAAAATCACCAATACCTGCGCCGAGCTCAAGTGGAAGCCGCGCGTCGCGATGGAAGCGGCCCTCAAGCATATCTTTGACGCGTACCGCACTCAGGTCGGCGAAGCGAAGAGGCTGATGGACTAGCTTTTCGGGTGATGGATGAAGGGTGATGGGTAACGTCATTAGCAATAACTCGGGAAATTTGCCTCCGCGGTACTGACTTCGTCCATCGCTCATTGCCCATGCCAGCTTCATGAAACTAGCCCTCAAGATCGACGTCGATACCTACCGCGGCACCCGCGTGGGCGTGCCGCGTCTCGTCGAGCTGCTCAAGAAGTTCGGCGCGGGCGCGACGTTTCTGTTCAGTCTTGGACCCGACCACACGGGGCGCGCCATCAAGCGAGTGTTCCGGCCGGGCTTTATGCGCAAAGTGTCACGCACTTCGGTGCGCGAGCACTACGGCATCATGACCCTGCTCTATGGCACCGTGCTTCCCGGGCCTGATATCGGCCGGCGCTGCGCGGGCATTCTGCGTAGCGTCCGCGATGCCGGCTTTGAGGTCGGCATTCACACGTGGGACCACGTCAAATGGCAGGACGGCGTGGCGACCGCCGATGCAGTATGGACGGCGCGCGAGATGGAGCGCGCATGCGACCGTTACGCCGATGTTTTCGGCGAGCGCGCGCACGTGCACGGCGCAGCAGGCTGGCAGATGAACCGGCATGCCTACCGGCTGACACAACAGATCGGCTTCGATTATTGCTCCGATACCCGCGGCACCCGGCCATTCATCCCCATTTACAACGCGGAAATCATCGCGTGCCCGCAGTTGCCGACCACCTTGCCGACGCTGGACGAATTGCTCGGCATTGACGGGCTGACGCCCGAGAATGTGGCTGAGCACGTGCTCTCGCTCAGCAGCAAGCCCGCGCCAGCCGGCCACATCTATACGCTGCACGCGGAACTCGAAGGCATGAAGCTGCTGCCGGTATTCGAGAAACTGCTCGCGGGGTGGTGCGAAGCGGGCCACGAGCTGGTCTCGCTGAAGCAGTATTACGCATCGCTGGAATTGAAATCGCTGCCGCGGCATATTGTAACGATGGCGGAAATCGCGGGCCGCTCCGGCAACCTGGCGATACAAGGCAAAGAATTCCTCGCCGGCGAAACCGTTTGAATCGGCTTAGGAAACAGATTACCGCCATATGACAAAACGCGGCGCCGGCACACTTGCCTAGCCGCACTATTTACCCGACAATCATCTCAAGTTCACCTTTATAAGCGTCCATGGTCAAGCAACCGTTTGCCGATTTCGAGCTTTCCGCCACCAGCAACAAGACCTTCAAGTTTTCCGAGCAGCGCGGCCACCCGGTCGTCATCTACTTCTACCCCAAAGACAACACGCCCGGCTGCACGACCGAGGGCCAGAATTTCCGCGACCTCTATCCGCAGTTCCAGAAGCTGAAGTGCGCAATCTTCGGCGTGTCACGCGACAGCCTGAAGTCGCATGAGGGCTTCAAGTCGAAGATGAGCTTTCCGTTCGAGTTGCTGTCCGACGCGGATGAAAAGGCGTGCAAACTCTTCGGCGTGATCAAGATGAAAAACATGTATGGCAAGCAGGTGCGCGGCATCGAGCGCAGCACCTTCGTTTTCAATGCGGCCGGCGAGCTCGCACACGAATGGCGCGGCCTCAAGGTGCCGGGCCACGCGCAGGAGGTCCTTGATTTCGTGAAAACCGTGAAATAACGGATGCCCGATACACCGCAAACCAGGAGTGCCATGACTCAGCGCAAATCCGCTTCCGCAGTTACGCGCCTGCCAGCCAGCATCAAGTTTTTCGTGCTGGACACCAACGTGCTCATGCATGACCCCACCAGCCTGTTCCGCTTTGAGGAACACGACATCTACATTCCGATGGCGACGCTCGAGGAGCTCGACAGCAACAAGAAAGGCATGTCGGAGGTCGCGCGCAACGCGCGTCAGGCAAGCCGCTTTCTCGACGAAATCGTCAGCGGCAGCGAGCACGACATTGAAAACGGCATCGATCTGAGCACGCACCATGGCGGCGATGCCTCGGGCCGCCTCTTCCTGCAGACGCTAGCCATTACCGGCGACCTGCCGGCGCGACTCGCCAGCGGTAAAGCAGACAACCAGATCATAGGCGTGGTGAAGTTCCTGCAGGAGGCGCACACCAAACGCCAGGTCATCCTGGTCAGCAAAGACATCAACATGCGCATCAAGGCGCGCGCGCTGGGTTTCGCGGCCGAAGATTATTTCAACGACAAGGTACTCGAAGATACCGACCTTCTTTACACCGGCACGCGCGAGCTGCCGGTGGATTTCTGGGACAAGCACGGCAAAGGAATGGAATCGTGGCAGCAATCAGGCCATACGTTCTATCGCCTGCACGGGCCGCTGTGCGCGAGCATGATGGTGAATGAATTCGTGTATCAGGAGGCCGAGCGCCCGCTCTACGCGCAAGTCAAGGAAGCCAGCGGCAAGACCGCCATCCTGCAGACCATCAAGGACTACGCGCATCAGCGGCACAATGTATGGGGCATCATCGCGCGCAACCGCGAGCAGAACTTTGCGCTCAACGCGCTGATGAATCCCGACATCGACTTCGTCACCCTGCTCGGCCAGGCCGGCACCGGCAAAACGCTGCTGACCCTGGCCGCGGGGCTCATGCAGACGCTCGAGCACAAGACCTATTCGGAAATCATCATGACCCGCGTGACGGTGCCGGTCGGTGAAGATATCGGTTTTCTGCCCGGCACCGAGGAAGAAAAAATGAACCCGTGGATGGGCGCCCTCGAAGACAATCTCGACGTCCTGAACAAGACCGACGACGAGGCCGGCGAGTGGGGCCGCGCGGCGACGCGAGATCTCATTCGTTCACGCATCAAGGTCAAATCGTTGAATTTCATGCGCGGACGCACTTTCCTCAGCAAATACCTGATTATCGACGAAGCGCAAAACCTCACGCCGAAGCAGATGAAAACGCTGATCACGCGCGCAGGGCCCGGCACCAAGGTCGTGGTGCTCGGCAACATCTCGCAAATCGATACGCCGTACCTGACGGAAGGCAGCTCGGGACTGACGTACGTCGTAGACCGCTTTAAAGGCTGGACGCACAGCGGCCACATCACGCTGCAGCGCGGAGAGCGCTCGCGGCTGGCGGATCACGCCGCTGAAGTGTTATAACGAAATTTTCTAGTAACGACCGGGGCTAGCGTAATTTTCGAAGCGCGTGTATTTTCCAAGGAAAGTTAAAGGCACTGTTCCAATTGGTCCATTACGCTGCTTTCCAATAATTATCTCGGCCTTACCCTTACTATCTGGCGCGTTGGGGTTGTAGACTTCGTCACGATAGATAAACAAGATCAGGTCGGCATCCTGCTCAATGGCGCCGGATTCTCGTAGGTCTGACATTACTGGACGCTTGTCCGTTCGTTGTTCGAGGCCACGATTGAGCTGAGACAACGCCATAACGGGTACCTTGAGTTCTTTGGCCACTGCTTTCAGTGCACGCGAGATCTCAGCAACTTCGGTGGCCCTGTTCTCAGTGCTTCCCCCTACCTCCATCAATTGCAGGTAATCGACAATAATCAGACCTAAACCTGGGCCTCCACATTGGCGATAAAGGCGCCGTGCCCTACCCCGCAATTCGGTCGGATTCAACATCCCACTCTCGTCAATAAAAATGGTTGCTTCATTCAGTTTTCCCAATGCGTTGGTTAGCTTTGTCCAATCATCATCATCAAACGAACCTGTACGCATCTTTTGTTGATCGATACGAGCAAGAGATCCGAGCATACGCGTCGCAAGTTGTGCCCCCGACATTTCCATACTGAATATCGCAACAGGCATTTTCATATCCACAGCGACGTGTTCAGCAATATTTAGCGCAAACGCCGTTTTACCCATACTTGGGCGGCCTGCCACAACGATTAAGTCTCCTGGCTGCAGACCTGATGTATCACGATCGAGATCTGTAAAACCTGTTGCCATTCCGGTGATATCGCTTGGATTATCACTTTTATACAAGGCGTCTAAACGTTCGACTACGTCTGTCAATAGAGGTTGAAGTTCAAGAAAACCCTGCCGCCCTCGTGCACTAGCTTCAGCAATCGAGAAAACTTCTTTCTCGGCGCTATCTAGCAAGTCTTTGGCTGAGCGACCCAGTGGGCTAAACACAGAATCCACTATTTCGGTGCCAACCTCGGCCAATCGACGCATGATGGCGCGCTCGCGTACGATTTCGGCGTAGCGGCGTATGTTGGCAGCACTCGGCGTATTTACCGCGAGCGAGCCCAAATAAGCTTGGCCGCCGATTTCTTCCAGCTTAGCGCTTCGCTCCAAGCTTTCGGCTACGGTCAGCGCATCTGCCGGTTTATTGTCTTCGACAAGCAGTGAAATGTGGCGATAAATCTGGCGATGATCCGCGCGATAAAAATCGGCGTCCGTCAGCAGGTCGGCGATTTTCTCCCATGCTGTATTGTCGAGCAGCAGCCCGCCCAGCACCGATTGCTCCGCTTCGACCGAATGCGGCGGCAGCTTGAGCGCATCGATCTGCGGATCGCGGACAATGGGAGTTACGGCCTGTGCCATGGTGGCGACTTTCAGCTGTTGCGAGGGGAGATTTTCAGGCCGGTCGAACTTGCGCGGGCTGCTGCTTCACGCAGCAATTTACCAGAGCCTGCCGCATAAAAAAAGGGCCGGTGACGGCCCTTTTTTATCGCGGCGGATATCGTTTCTAAAATGCGCTGTTAAGCGGCTTCCCCGAGCACGGATACAGTGATCGTGACCACCACGTCGGTGTGCAGGGCAACTTTCAACTGCGTATCGCCGACCTGCTTGATCGGTCCCGCCGGCATGCGGATGGCTGCTTTCGGCACCTCGAACCCCTGCGCCTTCAAAGCATCTGCGATGTCGGAGTTCGTGACCGAGCCGAACAGCTTGCCATCGACGCCGGCTTTTTGCGTAATCTGCACCATCAGGCCGTCGAGCTTGGCAGCGCGCTCCTGCGCGGCGGTCAAAGCTTCGGCTTGGGCTTTTTCGAGCTCGGCGCGGCGCTTCTCGAATTCCTCGAGGCTGGCCTTGGTGGCGCGCTTGGCCTTGCCGTGCGGGATGAGGTAATTGCGCGCGTAGCCGTCCTTCACTTTGACGACCTCGCCCAGTTGGCCAAGGTTGATCACTTTTTCGAGCAATATGATTTGCATGGCGGTCCTCGTTAGTGCAGATCAGTGTACGGCAGCAGAGCGAGAAAACGCGCACGCATGATCGCATCGCCGAGCTGGCGCTGGTAGCGCGCCTTGGTGCCCGTGATGCGTGCCGGGATGATCTTGCCGTTCTCGTTGATAAAATCCTTCAGGAGATCGACGTCCTTATAGTCGATCTGCTTGATCTTTTCGACCGTGAAGCGACAGAATTTCTTGCGCCGGAAAAGGTTCTTCGCGCCGCGCTTCTTGTCCTTGTCCTTCTTGTCGTTCTTGCCCTTGCCTCTGCCGCGTCCCATTGCCATATCGATCTCTCCTTATGCCTGTTCTATTCGGTGCCGCTGCCGGTCGCCTTCGCTTTCACCACCTGCACGACCAGCCTGCGATCGCTCGCGCTGTGCCGGGTGAGAAAGCCGCCGATCCGCAACGGCTGATTTAGTTTTAACGTACTGAGCCTGACCGCCATTTCGCCGATTGCAACTGCATCCACTTCGCATTTCGCCTCGCGCTGCCCGCCTGCCTCCGTTTGCATCGACGTGTGGCCAATGAGCAGGTTGAGCGCGGGTATGCCGGCGGGTGTATGGCGCAACGTGCCGCGTTTGAGCAGCAGGCCGTCAATAACGACCTCGTTGCGCTTCACCTATGCCGAGGTGGATGCTGCCGCGGGTGCCGCCGGTGCGGGGACGGGTGCGGGTGCAGCTGCCGGTGCAGCCGCCGGAGCGCCTGCCCCCTGCGTCAGCGAGCGCGACTTTTCCTCTTTCATCATCGGCGACGGCAACGTCATCGCTTCCGTCATTCTGACGGTGAGATGGCGCAGGACCGCATCGTTGAATTTGAAGGCGTGCTCAAGCTCTTCGAGAGTCTCATTATTGCACTCGATGTTCATCAGCACGTAATGTGCTTTGTGCATCTTCTGGATCGGGTAGGCCATCTGGCGGCGGCCCCAGTCTTCGAGGCGGTGGATCTTGCCGCCTTTGGCCACCACAGTGGAGCGGTAGCGCTCGACCATGCCCGGGACCTGCTCACTCTGGTCCGGATGTACGATAAAAACAATTTCATAATGTCGCATTGATTAAATCTCCTTGTGGATTAAGCCGCCCGGTATGCGTTCCGGTGAGGCAAGGATTGAGGCCGGAAAACCCTGATGGATTTCGACCGAGGCGCGGATTCTACCGAAGTTTCAGCGGGATAGCAATGCGCTACCGTTGCGTTGCGCTGCGTCAGCGGCACACGGGCACTTTGCGCGTAACGGTTTTGCCCCCGGCCGAATTATTGCCGGTACCGGTGCCGGTGCTCGCGCTGCTGCCCGTGCCCGTGCCTACTTCCTCGGTGGGATCCGCCGGCGGGGACGCCGGCTGAGGCGGAGTGGTCAGCTGGCTGATTTGCTGAATGGCTTGATTGATCTGCTGCTGCACGGCGGGAGGCGGCACGGTAACAACCACACCGCCATAAGTCACGATGAGATTGGTTGCCAGTATTGCGGGCAGCCCGCCCGCGACAAATCCGCTTTGCGTTGGCGCATCGTACACCGCGTTCACGACCCCGTTCACGGAATATCCATTCGCAGTCAGGTTCGGGAAATTGACGTAGACCGACGTCGGCGACACCGCTTCGACCGCGGCATAGGCGCCCGCGCTACCGGCATTCAGACTGACGGCACCCGCATTCACCGTGAGCCGAACATCAGGATTGCCGAACAGGCGCGCGTAGCCGCCGGCGCCAGACCCGCCGCTCACCGTCAATGCGCCGGTGCTGAAATTGAAAATGCCTGCGCCGCTATTGGTCACTTCGGCAGCGGCGCCCGCGCCACCTTGCAGCGTAGTCATGCCCCCGATCACTGCGGTGAAGGTTGAGCCGCCGCGCATTTGGGTGAAACTGGCTGTCGCAGTCACGTCCAGCGAAGCGGCGTTTACAGTGAGCGTACCGGTCGAACTCGCGACGGCGTCGAGGATGCTTACGTTGTTGCCGGCGGCAATCGCCATGTTGTTGCCGGCGCTGAGGTTGCCGCCTATCAGCACATTGCCGCCGGCTGACAGCGCGATATCGCCGGTGTTGGAATACCCGGAAGCGGCGACGGTGATGTTATTGCCCGCGGCAAGTATCATGTTGCCGCTCGCGGGCGCGCCGTTGTTGAGAAGAATGTTGCCGGCTGCGCCGACCACGTAACCGCCGGTGCCTGTATTGCTGAACGTGGCGCCGCCCGCGCCTATCAGCAGATTGCCCGCCTCCAGCGCGCGCTGAACATCCGAAAAATCTTTTTGCCGGCCGGTAAATGGCGCAACGATGCGCGCCATCTCCGCCGGCTTAAGTAGCGTATTGCCGGTAATTTCGTAGCGGTTGATATCAAAGCGCAAAGGCGCCGGCGCGGCATCGGGCTGCTGCGAAAGTGCGGGCCATGCCATACAAAATATTGCGCATGCGCAGATTGCTAACCGCAGTGCCAGCGCAGCGCACTTATAGGGTTGCGTCTGTCGCAATGGCGGGAACCCTGTCATCGAGGTTCGCTCCCGTCGCTATGTTTTTTAAATTCTATTTATATATCATAGCGTTGAACCAAGGTATTCGCAACTAATTTAGGATTGTCAATGACCTTGACATGGGCACGACCCGGAACAATTCAGGCTATCTCATGCCAAGTGGGTTCGCGTCACCGCGATAGCGAAGCTCAGAAAGGGATTGCCAGGCTTCCTTGCAGCATTTGATCGCCACGGGCCTGGTTGCCCGCGGGATCGACAACCTGCGCAAAATCGAGACGCAAGTTGACGTGCTTGCCGTAGGTCATGCGCAGGCCGAAACCGACACTGCCGCCGGATTGTCCCGAAAGTTCGCCGGGCTGTATGCTGTTGCGGCCGGTGGTCCCCGCGTCGTAAAACCCGAGCAGGCGCATTTTGACGTCTTTCCAGCCAAACTTCGTGCCGAGATCCGGCGTATAGATTTCAACGCTGGCTGCATAGCCTTTGTCATTTGAAACTTCGCGCACGTTGAAACCACGCACCGAATCCGGACCGCCAAAACCGAACTGCTCGCCCGGTATCAACGCGTAGTTGGTGTTCTGTCCGTTGATGACCCCGCGCAGTTGCCACTCGCCGGGCAGAGCCCGCGTGTAGTTCATGCCCCAGCGCCAGATTCTATAAGTAGCAGGAGCATCGACGCGCACCGGGTTGGCGATGCCATCGCGCGGAAACTTGAACGCGTTCTCGCCGCCATCGTTAAGTCCCGGGATGTTCTGGATGTAACTTCCATAAAATCCAAACTCCGCGTTGCTCATGCGCCACAGGCCGGTGTAAGTGAAGCTGGCGGGCAACACGGTTGCATCCGGCACCTGCGCCTGACCGGTGAGCGTGACGACGTTTGTCTTGTAGGCCCGGTAATCCAGGCCTGCTGCCAGCTTATGCTCGTATTCGCCTAATTTGGGCAGATAAAAGTTGTAGCGCACGCCCGCCACCGTGCCGCTGCCGCTGACGTTGAACAGCCCCTGCAATGTGCCTGAACTGACGTCTGAATAACCCGCGAAGAATTCAAGCGAGCTGTAGTTGCCATACAAGGGGATGCGATAACCGCCGCCGAGTATCGTGACTTTGTTCGGATTTTCAGGCGAGGTCACATATTGCAGGCTCAGCACATGGTCGCGATTGAATACGTTCGAATGCTGCATCGCTATGCCGGTGCGGAAACGGCCCGTATCGGTCGTGCCCGAGTTGTCGAACGTGGCGACAAACTTCAGCGGTTTTTCATCCACCACTTTCACGGTAGCATCCACCTGCGATTCGGTTTCGCCGGCCTTGAGCAGAACGGTCGTCTGCTTCGCGGGATGCTCGGCCAGCAGCTGGAGATTCTGCGCGAGCAATTGGGAGTTGGGCGTGGCACCCGGCTGCACACCGGGCAGGCTCCTGCGCACGTTCACTTCGTCGAAGTAGCGGTTGCCCTCGACTGTGACCTTGCCGATTTTCGGCTCAATCACTCGCAGACGCACGACGCCGCGCGTAATGTCCTGCTCCGGCAGCAGTACCTGCACGACGCCGAATCCGTGTTCGCGATAAACTTCTTCGAGCGACTCCAGCGCGCGCTGGATATCGGCAAAATCTTTTTGTTTGCCTGTAAAGGGCGCGACGACAGTCTCAATGTCGGCGGGCGTCAGCAAGGTGTTGCCGACTACGTCGAAACGGGTGATGTCGAAGCGCGGCGAAATCGGCGCATCCGCCTGCGGCGCCTGCGCCAGACCGGTAGGAGCGAATGCAAACAGGCTCGCGCAAGCGGCGAACACAACCGGAATTACGCGGCGTATACCTCTCTTACCCAATGCGCTGGCACCCGCGATATTGTCAGTGGTCATACAATACGCAGAATTTCTCTAAAAATCAACAGTTTCGTAAGGTTTTTTGAGGTCTATACGCGTTTGTCAACCACCTCCGAGATGAAGTCCTCGTACTTGAAGTTTGGGGCGCGCGGAATAGCGGCCACCCGCTCGATTTGCATGACAAACGGGTGGCCGAGAGAGGCCTGTAACGCACTTATCAGCCCGTCGCTCTCTTGCGGGGTCAGAGGGCGCGGGGCAACGATGCGCAGCAGGATGTCCTCGCGCGTTCGCTGAATCATTTGCAACTGCCGCACCGGGGCGATATGCGCCCATTGGTCGCTGGGGTAGCTCGGCCAGTGCTGGCGCCCGTCGGGCAAAATCAGCAGATTGCGTCGACGACCCAATATCCGGCGTATGACAGGTAAACCGCGGCCGCATGCGCACGGCTCGCCGCTTTCCGCATAGTCGCCAATGTCATAGCGGATCAGCGGCATTGCGAAATTATGCAACGTCGAGACGACAACCCGACCGATCTGACCCGGGGCGCATGCGGTGCCGTGCTCATCCAATATCTCAACGATAATATTTTCAGACTGCACGTGGTAGTGGTCGTGGCCGGGGCACTGCAGTGCAATGTAACCGACCTCCTGGGCACTATAGATGTCGACGAGCTTCACGTTCCATGCGCGGCGGCATAAGGCGCGCAGGTCTTCCGGCAGCGCTTCACCAAACGTTCGCACCTCGCGCAGTTTCGGCAGGCGAATGCCGAGTTCCAATGCCCGGACCGCCAGTGCGCGAAGATTCGACGAAAAGCTGAGCAGATAGTCCGGATCTTCTTCGCGTAACCATTCGAGTTGGGCATCGATGTCAGTGCTGATATTCAACGTCGCCAACGGGCCGGTTCGATAGACGGAGTCCGTCGCGCCCCCCCATCCCGCAGTAACAAGCTGCTCGACCCCGGTACGGATCGCCGCGAGCTTGGTGGAAAAATCGCGCCGCTGCCATAAATGATCCCGCAGCGTAAATGCCCGCCAGAAAAGCTGCGTGAGTTCGCTGCCGTAGAAAGTTATGGGACGACCCGTTGACCCCGAAGTCATTCCTTGAACAACTTGCCCATGCTGAGCCGGCAACTTGTCGCACGCCAGGGCATCCCCCAGCGTTTGCACTTCATGCCGCGTAAGTACCGGTAAAGTAGATAACCATTCAGTGCTTGGCGTCACTGCAGGCTGAAAATTCGCCGCTGCCAGCCGCGCTCGCCAGAATGGCAGCGTGTCATGTGCATGCTTCAGCAGCGATTGCAGCTGAAGCATCTGGTGCCGCCTCAATTCCGCCGCCGGCCACCATTGTGTCTGATCAAACTGAAACTGCAGCGCAAGCGCCAGGGCACCAGCGCCGTCTGCAATGGCGGGCCACGCCATGCCCGGAAGAGCAGAGCGCACGATATCGAGATTGTCATTCACGTTAGGGTCACCACCGATTCATCTTAGCATTCGTCGCGCAAATTTTTTCCGGCGGCCGCACTCGACGCACATCGCCTCTGCCGCTATGATTGCGCGTCCCCGGGCAAAGTCACGCAATGTCAACGCAGGTCATGCTGAAAATCGACGAACCTCTCGAGCTGAGTGCGCCGCTCGCCTGGCGGCTGGCTGCGCAACTTTGCCGGCGGGACGCCGCGACAAGCGTCGATTGCTCGCCGGGCCATGCCACTTGGCAGTACCTGCGCATGATGGGGCTCATCGGCTCGCTCGAATACCGCGCGGATTTTTACCGCAATGCCTTTTCCGCAGTAAGCAGCATCGAGACGGCGCCGCGTATCCTGATCTCAGGCACAGCCGATTACGGGATGTTCGCTCAAGTGCTTGCGGCTTTTCGCGGACGCGGCATTGAGCCCGACATCACAGTGGTGGATTTGTGCGAAACGCCGTTGGCCCTCAATAGCTGGTATGCGGAGCGCATGAAGTGCGGTATCCGGACCCATTGCGGCGATATTCTGGACTACACAACTGAATCCGCTTACGACGTCATATGCACGGATTCATTTGTCGGCAGATTCCCGCACGATGGGTGGCCCGCGTTGTTCGCCAAGTGGCACAACTTGCTGCGGCCGGGGGGACGCCTCATTACAGTCCACCGTTTGCGTTCGGCGAATACCCCTGCGCTCGTCGGCTTCACCGCCGGGGAAGCTCTGGAATTCGCTGCAAAAGTATTGCACCTTGCGATAGAAATGCGGGATTCGTTGCAGGTTGATCCGCACACACTTGCAAAGCAGGCCGGGATATACGCGAGTACGCACTGCACGTATTCGATACGGTCTCCCGCGGATTTTCAGGGGCCATTGGACTTAGCGGGGTTCGCAGAGGTGGACCAGACCATAGCGACCGTCGCAGCTGCACCGTCCGGTGTCAGCGGCCCATCGGCACGCGCTGGCGGCAATTTTTTGATAACTGTCGCAATCCGCGCATGACCCTGCTCAAAGGCGAGGCAAGCCTATCTCGGAAACAAAGTCCTCGTATTTTCCGCCGGTGCTGCGCGGAATACTTTCGCAATAAACGAACTTCAGCCGGATAGACGGAGGCAGCGCGGACTGAATGAGCTGACGCAAGCCATTTTCCTGCTCCGGTGTCAGTGCAGCCTTGATCACCAGTCGCACTTCGATCAGATCAAATTCTTTTTGCACCAGCTGGTACTGTCGTATTGGGGCGATTTCGGCCGTTCTACGCGAACTGAGCACGGGCCAGTAGCGTTTGCCGTCGGCGGTTGTGAGCATATTGCGCACCCTTCCGATGATGCGGTTAAGCACCGGCAATCCCCTGCCGCACGAGCAGCATTCCCCGACTTCGGCGTAGTCGCCGAGGTCGTAACGGACAAGCGGCATTGCAAAATTGTGGAGGGTTGTAACGACGATGCGCCCGACTTCGCCCGGTGCGCAGGCATCCCCTTGCTCATCCAGTACCTCGACCAAAACACCTTCGGATTGGACGTGATAATGCACATGCATCGGACATTGAAGTGCAATGTAGCCCACTTCATTGGTCGAATAAGTGTCCGTCACCGGCACTCCCCACGCCTGCCGGCAAAGTTCGCGCGTTTCAGGTGTCAACAATTCTCCAAAGGTGCGCACTTCGCGCAGGCGCGGCATCTGCATGCCGCGTGCGAGAGAACTTTTTGCCAGTTCGAGCGCCAGCGATGGATGCGTAATCAGGTAATCGGGCTGTTGCTTCTCCAGCCAGTTCAGATTGGTTTCGACGTCTCCATCGACGCCGCGAACTACTGAAGGGCCTGTTGCGACAAGTCCGTTAGTTGCAATACCCCATCCCTCGAATTCGCCCGGCGTAACACCATGCCGGATGGCGGCGAGCTTGCCTAAAAGATTTCGCTTGCCCCAAATGTGATCGCGCAAAGCAAAGGCGCTCCAAAGCAGCGTGCTCAGCTGCGTCTTCATGACACGCACTGGCGCACCGGTCGAGCCGGAAGTCCGCGCTTCCCCTACCGCGCCGTGAGCAGGCGGGATGTCGGCGCTTCGCAATGCCTCGAACCTGTCCTGCAACTGGCTGCGCGTGAGAAGCGGCAGCCTGGCTAATCTTTCGCGGGTAAGCGCGACTGCCGGGTCGTAAAGGCCATCCCATTGGTCACGGTAGTATGGCACCGTGGCATACGCATGCCTGAGGACAACGTCCAGCTGGCGCAATTGAAGCTCCCGTAAATCGTCGGCGGGCAACCACTGCGAGCGCTCGAGCAGAAACAAAAGCGCGAGCGTTGCATTGGGACCGGCCGCGGGTAGTGCAGGCCATGCAGTACTCTGCATTGAACTCTGGAAATTCCAACTCAGGGACATGCCGGACTCGCCGCCTAATTGTGAGCGTAGCGGGTGATTATAGGCATGGCACTCGCTTCACCGGCACCCGCCGTTGTGTTGCGTAACGTTGGGCTATGGCCCCGACAGAAAGAGTACAAAAAATCTGTCTTGCACCTACAGCGCTTTAGTCAGCTGCCGATCACGAGTATATGGACAGCCCGGCACGCCAGCGGATCGCTACGGAGTACGCGAAAATCCGCTGAGCTTGGACGATATCGATTACTTGCAGCCTGCGGCGCGCTTGAGGCCCGCGCCGGTCGGCAGATATAAATCGACTTTCCCGCCGCCGATTCCGCCGAGCGTGAGCTTGATCTCAAGCCCGTTCGAATAACCGGAATGACCGGCTTCAATCACCACGATATTCGGTGTCGCCTGCGCGAGCAGCATCGGGCCGCCGGTGTCGATCACGGTATCAGGGACGCCGCGCCCTGCCTGGGCGACGAGAACGCTCCCGCCGAATTCCGCGGTCTTGCTGTCTATCTGCATCGTATAAACGCCGTTGTGCGTTTCGTGATGGGTTCCGGCCTGCAGCGTCTCGCCGCCTTTCACGACACCATCGCAACTGGGAGCGCAAACGATGGTATCGCCGACAGAGCCGCGAATACCGATGGTCGCAGTGCTTGTGCCTATGCGATACGCGTCCTGGTTGCCGCGTTTGCCGATCAGCCCGGTTACGGTACGCATGCCGCCCTTCAACAAGCGAAAAAATGCGCTGTCCCCCTCGGGCTTGTCCTGCACGAAGGAGTACGCGTCGAGCTTAACCTGCGTCAGCGGGCGCATGGTCAGCGAGCTGCCATCGGTGAAATTGACTTGGGCGTAACTATCGCGTTGCGTTAACAGCACGTCGCCGGGGAAGACCTCCGATTCCTGACCGAGCACGTACATCGCGCCATTCGTCCGCATGACCGACAAAGTGCCGCTGACATGCAGGACCTTACCGGATGCGTGCGTCTGGGCTGTAACGTTCGCGGAGCCGCACATCATGCAGACCGCCGCAAGGAGACCGCATATAAGGTGAAGCAAGCCGGACTGTTTTTTCGCCGCCAACGAATGAGTCATCGTGTAATTGCTTCGCGTTTGAGCAATATGCATATCAATTGCACTGCAGCTGAAGATTGCCCTTGGCAGACATGTCGTCTTGCCCCTTATTTTCAACGTCCTTGTCCTTGTCTTTCTTGGTGGTGTCCGACTCGCCGCTCTTCGTGGTGGCCGCAATGGCAGCATTGATCGCCGCAACGATGTCAGACGATAAACCATTGACGCCGTAGTCGACCACGAGATTTTGTCCCAGCACCGCCGGCAAGCCGGTTTGACCTATGAAAAATCCGGTGCTCGTCAGCGAATCCCAGACGCCGCCCGCTACACCGTTTACTGCAAACCCGCCGTCTGACCGCGTCGGAAACGAAACGTGAATCGAGTTGGGCGAGAACGCCTCAATCGTCGAATTTGCCCCATTGATGAATATCGAGCCGCCAACAGTCAGCCTGACATCCGGGTTGCCGAAGATGCGGCCGCCACCCAGAACGTTGACATTGCCGGTTATGGTGCCGACGAAATCTCCGCCTATCGACTGGAAATTGCCACCGTTGACATTTAATACGCCAGCCGCGACGTTCACCGATCCGCCCTGAACGGCCGAGTTGACGTCAATACCATTGGCAATCAGTCCCAGCGCACCAGCCACGGTAGTCGCACCGTTGAACGTTATGTTATTGGCCGCCATCAGCACGCCGGCGCCGCTTCCGTTTGCGTAGCCATTGACGGTCAGCAGATTGCCCGCGACGAACTGCGCGAACTTATTATTCGCTGTCCCGCCGTTAATCTGCATATCCAGGGCGGCTGTCACGAAATAGCGTCCGCTTGCAGCAGTATTGTTGAATGTGGCGCCACCGCCACCCACAATGAAGTTTGCCGCGCTGCTCCGAACATCGATATCGCCGGTGGTGGTATTGGTAGCGGAAAGACCCGCCCCCCCGCTGCTGACCCGCGCAAACATACCATTAACCGAGGATAGATTGATTGCGTTTGCCGATATCCCGCCATTGCTATAAAGCAAATCGCCGGAACTGATTGTCACGCTGCCAGCTGTGCTCGTCACGCTACCCGCGTTCAGATCGATGAAATTCGCGGCTTTGAGCTGGATATTGGACAATGCATTGAGCGGGCCGTTAAGGTTGACATCGCCCGCGATCGCGCCGCCGGCACCATTATCTACGGTAATCGAGCCATTAGGCGCCGAGATAGCATCGCCCATATCGAGGAAATTACCGACCACGATGTGAACGTTGCCGTTGTCCGAAACGATCGGCCCCTTCATCGAAAGCGGTGCGGTGCCACCCATGCTGGTGCCTGCCGTGACGTTGATATCTCCGGTCGTTGCATGCAGTCCATGCCCGCCAGCTTCGCCGAGATTGATAAATGAGCCGGCGTTCATGGTAATTGCCGTTCCGGTGACATCCATGAACGCCGCGAAATGATTTGTGCCAAAGGCGCCGATCGAACTGGTTGCCGAGCTGATGTTGACATCGCCGGCCGCGTTGATCGTGCTGCCCACGGAATTGGGATCGAGCTCGATGAAGCCGTTTGCGCTAATGGACACCCCGCCCGATGCCGTCGACATGTTCATGTTCGAGAAAATGTTTCCGCCCGGGGCATCGACGGTAATCGCCGGTGTCGCGTTGCCCAGGCCGAGCGCATTGGCCTGCAGCAAGCCCGTGTCGAAAAGGATGTTCCCGCCGCCCAGGTTCTGCACGTTGATCTGACCGCCGACAATATTTGCACCGGTGCCCGCAGTGATGTCCCCCGCCGTGCTGCCGTTACTGAGCAACAGGTTGACATTGCCGGTGCCGGCGTTGAGCGTGACCCCGCTGCCAAGACTGAGCATCGCTGCGCCCGGATCGCGATTCATTGCAATCGCGCCTGGATCGTTGGCCGTAACGGTGAGATTGCCGTTGTCGGTCGTAATATTCGAATTGAGTATGATGCTGCGCCCGGCTTGCAGCGTCAGGTTGCCGCCGGCACCGCCGCCGATTGTGATGACGTCCGAGCCAGGATTGAGAGTGATATCGTTGTTCGCCTGCAGGATGACCGCCGTGCCGGTATTGAGCGTTGAAGTGATTGATCCGGGCGAGATCGTCACGTCCGCCCCCGGCGTATTGCCGAACAGCAGATTGCCGCCGCCAGCGACCGTGTTGAATACATTGGACCCGACCACTACTCGTCCGCCGGGTTCGTTCGGGAATTGGACGATGAATGTATTGTTGACGTTGTCCTGCCCTTTGTAGAACATATTCGAATTCGCGACGCCGCCTATGATGCTGTTCGAGGCGGAGACGACGCCGGTTACGCCGTTCATGCCGTCGCCGAGCGTCATGGCACCAGCACTGTTGTTCCAGAACACACTTTGGATCAGGAAATTTCCATTGGACAAGTTCACGATGAATGCACCCTCGCCGCCGTCTCCCACGCGGTCGCCCGCGAGGCTGCCGACCAGGCTGTTGCCCGCGCCTACAATGCCGCTTACGCCCGTAGTGCCTCGGCCAAAAGTGACGGCACCCGTGCCGCTATTCCAGTCCGGGCTGAAGACCAGGAAGTTACCGTTGGAAAGCTGTTGAATGCCGTTATTCCCGACGTAATCATTAGCATTGCTGCCCACCAGGCTGTTAACCGGCGTCACGGGACCGCTGATTCCGGCAGCGCCGTCAGCCCAAGTAACGGCGCCCATGTTGCCGTTCCAATTCGGGCTGAGTACCACGTAATTTCCGGTGGAATACAATTCTTGCACGCCGCCGCCGCCCACGTAATCGTTGGGATTGCTGCCAACCAGACTGTTGGCTGCCGATACGAGACCGCTCACTCCGCTCGTACCGCTGCCAAACGTCACCGCACCGGTATACCCATTCCAGTACGGGCTCTTCACAACATAATTGCCGTTCGACAAATAGCTTATGCCGTAATTACCAATATAATCTCCCGGTGCGCTGCCGACGAGGCTGTTAGCCGGGGAAATGACACCGTTCACCCCAGTCGTGCCGCTGCCGAACGTAACGAAACCCGTATTGCTGTTCCAGTACGGCGAATAGACCAGATAGTTGCCGTTCGACAAATTCTGCAGCGAAGTACTGGAACCAATCAAATCGCCCGGATTACCGACCAGGCTGTTGGCAGGAGACACCACCCCGCTCACCCCGCTCGCGCCGCTGCCGAATGTGATCGCCCCGGAATTGCTGCTCCAGTTCGGGCTTAGCACGAGATAATTACCGTTTGACAATTCGTGCACACCCCAGCCGACGTTGTCCCCTGCCGCTGCGCCAACGAGACTATTCCCCGCGGACACAGTGCCGCTGACGCCGCTCGTGCCGCTGGCGAAAGTAACCGCTCCCGCGCCGCTATTCCAGCTCGAAGCGCGCACCAGAAAATTACCGCTCGATAATTCAAATATGGCACCACTACCCCCGGCGCCAACGTTATCGTTTACATTGCTGCCGACAAGACTATTGGCAGCGCTTACAACGCCACCGGTCGCGCTGTTGCTAAGCAGTCCGTTCGAGGTATCCATCCATGTCACGGCACCTGCATTGCTAACCGTACCGGCGTTGCTCCAGCTAGGCGTGAGAATAATTACATTGCCGTTGGAAATTCCAATGAAACCGTAATTCCCGACTGCATCGCCGGATGCGCTGCCGATCACGCTGTTTGCACCGCTGATCGTGCCGCCCGTATTGCCATTCGAAAGCTTGCCGCTGTAACCGTCGATCCACGTTACCGCCCCAGTGTTGTTGTTCCAGCCGGGACTCGCGATCAGCGCGTTGCCGTATCCGCCGCCACCATAAAACGGGGTAACACCAGAACCCACGGCATCGGTCGAAAAACTGCCGATGAGACTGTTGCCCGCACCGACGGTTCCGCCGTTCAAGCCATCGCTCAATTGACCGGACGAAGTGTCCATCCAAGTAATCGCGCTTTTGCCAGCGCCCCAGTTAGGCGTATGCAAAAGAACATTGCCATTGGCGAGTGTGATAATGCCGCTGCCGCCCACCTGGTCGTTTGCCGCACTGCCAATTAGACTATTGGCGGCACCAATTGTCCCGCCTGCCGCGCCATTCGACAGCGCGCCTGTATTCCCATAAATCCACGTCACAGCGCCGGTGTTGCCGTTCCAGCTTGGACTCAGGATAATCGCATTGCCATATCCGTTGCCGCTATAAAACGGATTCACAGCGAAACCAACTGCATCGGTCGTGAGGGTGCCAATGAGACTGTTGCCAAAACCGACAGCCCCGCCCGTCGAGCCGTCACTCAACAAGCCGCTGGAGGCATCCATCCACGTCACCGCGCCCTTTCCACCGCTCCAGTTGGGCGTATGAAAAAGCATATTGCCGCTGGCGAGCGGAATAATACCCGTGCTTCCCACTTGATCGTTTATCGCGCTGCCGAGCAGGCTATTCGACAAGCCGATGACGTTTCCACTCACCCCATTCGATAGCTGGCCGGTATACCCGTTGACCCACGTTACCGCGCCCCTGTTGTTGTTCCAGTTGCCGCTGAGGACAAGCGCATTGCCATAACCATTGCCATTCAATGCGGTTGTGCCATAGTTGCCGACTTGATCATTTACGTGACTACCGACCAGGCTATTCGCGGCGCTGACTACTCCACCGGACGACCCATCAGACAATTGGCCGTTCGAAGTGTCCATCCACGTAACCGCACCTGCGCGGGACAGCGTTCCCACATTGCTCCATTCTTGCGCTTGCAGAATGACGTTGCCGCTGAGGAGTGTCGCGTACCCGCCGTTCCCCACCAGATCGTTCGTCGCGCTTCCGATTACGCTGTTTTCGCTCCCGCCCGTAGTACCATCGACGATCCCGCCGGTCATGCCGTTCGAGAGCTTGCCGTTGCTGCCATTAATCCATGTCACTGCGCCGGTATCTGCAGCAGTTCCATTGTTGGACCAGTGGGGGGTGAAGATAAGTGCGTTGCCGTTCGAAAGGTTGCCGATTCCGCCAGAGCCGATGTAGTCGTTATCGGCGTTGCCAACCAGGCTGTTCGATGCGCTGATCACGCCGCCCGTTGAGCCATCGCTCAGTTTGCCGTTCGAGGTGTTCATCCACGTTATGGACCCGGCATTGGTAAACATGCCGCCCCCCGTCCAGTTCTGATTGAGCACCAGCACGTTGCCATTGTCCAGCGTGTTCGTCTGGTAAACAAACTCGCCCGGCGCACTGCCGAGAACGCTGTTTGCCGTGCCGATCACGCCGCCCGTACTGCCGTCGCTCAATTTGCCGTTGGAGCCGTTGATCCAGGTTATTGCCCCTGTATTTCCATTCCAGGTTGGGCTGAGAACGATCGCGTTACCGTAACTCGCGCCGCTATACAACGCACTGATGCCGTAATAGGCAACTTGATCGCCGTCAAAACTGCCGACCAGGCTGTTTGCGGTCCCGACGATGCCGCCGGTCGAGCCATCGCTCAATTTGCCGTTCGCGGTGTTAATCCATGTCACTGCGCCTGCGCTTGAAAGAGCTCCCGCGTTGCTCCAGTACGGGGTTCTGATCAACGCATTGCCGGCATAAAGTTCGGTAAATCCGTAGCATCCGGTGCAGTCGCCCGCCGCGCTGCCGAGCAGACTGTTTGCCGTGCTGATCGTGCCACCGGTGGAACCATCGCTGAGTTTGCCTGTGTTGCCATTCATCCAGGTGGCGGCGCCTGTCCCGCTATTCCAGTTGGAACTCAAGATGAGCGCGTGGCCATAACCACTGCCGTACGACAACGGGGTCACCTGCGATCCTACGTTGTCGAAATCCGCGCTGCCGACCAAACTGTTCGCAGGACCAACCACTCCGCCGCTAGTGCCGTCGCTGAGCTTGCCGTTTGCGCCGTTCATCCATGTCACCGCGCCGGCACTGTTCAGCGTCCCGCTATTGCTCCAGTTCGGCGTCCTAAAGAGGAAGTTCCCGTTCGGCAACGAAACAAACGGGCCGCCCTCGCCACCATCAGCGCCAACATTCTCGCCCGGCGCGCTGCCGACGAGACTGTTGGCTGCCGAAACCGTGCCTTTAACGCCGGTGGCGCCATTGCCGTACGTAATCGATCCGGCCCCGCTGTTGAAGTTGGGGCTGAACACGAGGTAGCTGCTATTGCCGAATATCTGAATACCGTTACTGCCGATGTTGTCGCCGGGATTTGCGCCGACGAGACTGTTGGCTCCGGAGACTGTGCCGCTGCCGGTCCCGGTTACAGCGCTGCCAAATGTAACCGCGCCCGCCGAACCGTTCCAGAAAGGACTGACAACGAGATAATTGCTGTTTGGCAAAATGCGAAGGTCATAACCGACGCGATCGCCCACATGGCTGCCCGTCAGCGCGCTTATTAGCGCGCCATTGCTGCCATTAAACAAATAGGCTGCGCCTGCGCTGGCACCGCCGAAGGTGTCGTAACTATCCGTAACGATGGTGTTACCGCTACTGAGGATGCGCACGTTATCGCCGAAGGATCCTGAATCCGGATTCGGATCAACCAGGTCACGTTGCGACAACGATGCAGAGCTGGCACTCGAGTCGATGACGATGTTGTGCGGGTCGAGCAGTAGCGAGCCGTTGACATCGCCAGCCAAGCCCGAGCGCGCATGTGCGTCCGCGTAGCCACCGAACGCGACGCGGTCCTTGCCCGAGACTTCAAGCAATCCGCCGTTGCCACTGTTGATACCGCCGCGCGCAAACAAGCTGCCGAAAAATTGTGTTGTGTTGTCGGACCACAAGACGATATTGCCGCCGTTGCCCGTTTTGCGCGCATCCGCTTTCAGCGTGCTGGAAAAATTCACGAAAACATTTTTTGCATGCAGCGTATCACCACTCCCCTGAGCGCCGCCGCCGACAAGTATCGTGCCGCCGCGCGTATCGCCGCTGGCATCGAGATTCGCCGCAACAAGCGACAGACTGCCGCCAAGCACCTTGACTTGGCCGCCATTGCCCGTTCCCCCGGTCGCCAACAATGTGCCTGACGTGAACAAATTGCCGTCCGCGCCGGTCGCGACCTGTACCGAGCCGCCGTCTGTTGCGCCGCTTGCGGAAGTTATCGCCGATTGTGTTTGTATGAGCGCGGTTGTCGCACTGATGCTCACACTGCCGCCGCTGCCTGACGCTCCATCGGCGCTGACTGCGCCGCTTTGCAGGACACCCTGTGCCTGAACGTCGACTTTGCCTCCCTGCACGCCACCCGCGGAAAGGACACTATCGCTGTCGAGGATTACGTTGCCCGTCGCTTTAAGGAGGATCTCGCCGTTCTGCCCTATCGCCACGCTGTCGGCGCGCATCTCCCCGCTGTTCCTGATCAGTCCGGCGTAAACGCCGATTCTGCCGCTGTCGGCGATAATCTTGCCGATATTGAGCGCCTGCGTATCGGGGGCGGTGATTTCCACATGCAGATTGGGCGTGCCCGAATCGAAAATTTCGACGCTGCGCCCGGCTGCGAGCACCACCTCGCCTTGCGGGCTGGTGATGATTCCCGAGTTCTTGACGTCCGGCGCGATCAGATAGACCTGGCCTCCCGACGACGTCGTGATATTGCCCTGGTTCTCGATACTGCCGGCGCCCGGCGTATCCGTAAAGCGCATGCGTCCCGCGAGAAAATCAGCGTTTGAAAGGTTGAGCGTCGACGCGACAAGTCCTGCCACGTCGATCTGCGCGCCCGCGCCGAACAGGATGCCGTTGGGATTGGTCAAAAATACATGGCCGTTCGACCACATCGTGCCGAGTATCTGCGAAGGATCCCTGCCGACCACGCGCCCCAGAAAACTGCTGGCCGCGGAATCCTGCGTAATGTTTACGGCATACGATCTGCCAATCGAAAAACTATCGAACGCAACGATCGAACTGGGCGAACTGCGGATGTTCAGCGTGCTCGTGGATGCGGCATCAGCCGCGGAAAAAGTCGCTCTGCCGTTGAACGTGACATTACCGCTGAGGACGTTCGTTCCGAACGGCAGTGTAATTGCCGCCGGGGGCGCGGCAAGCGTGGATTGGAAAGTAAATGAAAAACAGGAGGCAACTGCAACCGAGATCGCCTTGACCCTGTGTGGATAATATCGGCGCGCTCGTGGTTTAGGCATTTTTCTCCGTATATCCCGATTGTGAGGGATCCGAGAAAGTTTACCTGAGTGGCGAGTTTTAAATGTGTGATTTATTGCACTAAAAGCACCTCTACGCCATCGGCATGGGCACGCGCCAGCAACGCCTATGTCAGGTGGATTTCTCTGTCTGCAGCAGTCGCTGTCGGTACGTTTCGCCCAGACAAACCCCGCTGGCGACGGAAATATTCAGACTTTCGACCGTTCCCGACATCGGAATACGCACGAGTTCATCGCAATGCTCCCGCGTCAGCCGCCGCATGCCTTCGCCTTCCGCTCCAAAAACCCAGGCCAGCGGCCCTTTCAAGCGGGATTCATACAACCCCGCTGCGCCTTTTTCATCTGCGCCGATTATCCAGATTCCTGCGTCCTTCAACTCCCGCAACGTGCGCGCCAGATTGGTAACCGTGACGTACGGGACGGTTTCCGCCGCACCGCTGGCGACTTTGAACACCACCGGCGTCATGCCGACCGCCCGGTCCTTGGGCGCAATCACCGCATGCACTCCAAATGCATCCGCAACGCGCAAGCATGCCCCCAGATTGTGCGGGTCCTGCACCCCGTCGAGCACAAGCAGCAACGGCAACCCGTTGATGCTTTCGAGCACCTCAGCGAGGTCGTGTTTCATTGCAACCGCTGTAACGCGCGCGGCGACGCCCTGATGACGAGCGTGTCCGGTCAGGCCATCGAGGCGCCCCGCATCGGCCATGATAATCCGCACGGCATGACCTTCCGCGAGCTTGATCAAATCCTGCGCGCGCACATCGTGCCGCGCCGCATCGAGGTAAATCTCCTGCACGCCTGCCGCATTTTGTCGCAGCCGGCTGATGACCGCGTGAAATCCGTAAACAATGCGTCCTTCAGCCATGACACATATGCTCGCTGAAGATCGCGACCGCAGCTCGCGCCATTATTTCCGCCGGCCTTTCTGCGGCGCCCGCGCACCGGCCGCCGCGCCGCTTTCTTCCAACACAAAATCAATCTTGCTCGATTCGATGTCGACACGCACGACGCGCACCCGCACTCGATCGCCGAGTCGATAGCGCTTCGCCGTGCGCTCGCCGATCAGCTGGTGCTTGCCGGCGTCGAAATGAAAATAATCGCTGCCGAGATCGGATACATGCACCAACCCTTCGACATAAACACCGTCGAGGGCCACGAAGATGCCGAATGCCACGGCGGAGCTGATCGTGCCGTCGAACACATCGCCCACACGGTCGCGCATGTAATAACATTTGAGCCAAGCTTCCACGTCGCGCGTCGCCTCGTCGGCCCGGCGTTCGGTCTGCGAGCATTGCATACCGAGTTCCTGCCAGTTGCCGGGTTCGTAGCGCTTGTGTTTCAGCACCGCTTTGATCGCGCGGTGTATCAGCAGGTCGGGATAACGCCGGATCGGCGAAGTAAAATGGGTGTACGCCTCGTAGGCGAGCCCGAAATGCCCGAGGTTGTCCGGGCTGTAGACGGCCTGGCGCAGCGAACGCAGCATGGCGGTCTGCAATAGCGGCGCATCGGGACGGCCTTTGACCTTTTCGAGCACCTTTGCATAGTCATGTGCGCGCGGCGCTTCGCCGCCGCCGAGCTCAAGGCCGAATCCTTTCAGGAATTCACGCAGCGCGAGCAATCGCTCCGGCGTCGGCCCCTGGTGGACGCGATACAGCGCGGGGTGCTCGTTCTTGCGCAATATGTCGGACGCGCACACGTTCGCCGCCAGCATGCACTCCTCGATGACGCGATGCGCGTCGTTGCGCTGGACCGGCACGATGCGTTCAATTTTGCCGTGCGCATCGAAGATCATCTGCGTTTCGGTCGTCTCAAAATCGATCGCGCCCCGTTTCGCACGCGACTTGGCGAGTGCCTGATACAAGCGGTACAAATTCGCCAGATGCGGCACCAGCTCGCGAAATTGCGCTGCGTCCGCCCCCTGCGGATTTTTCAGTATCTCGGCAACCACCGTATAGGTAAAGCGCGCATGCGACCACATCACAGCCGGGTAGAACCGATAGTCCGTAACCTCGCCTTGTGCGTCTATGTTCATGTCGCAGACCATGCACAGGCGGTCGACCTGCGGATTGAGCGAGCACAGGCCGTTCGACAGCACTTCCGGCAACATCGGAATCACGCGGCGCGGAAAGTAAACGGAATTCCCGCGGTTTAACGCTTCGCGGTCCAGAGCATCGCCCTGTGCGACATAGTGGCTCACGTCGGCAATCGCGACCAGCAGGCGAAAACCCTTGCCGCGCGGCTCGCAGTAGACCGCATCATCGAAGTCTCGCGCGGTTTCGCCGTCTATCGTCACGAGCGGCAGTTTGCGCACGTCTTCGCGGCCCGCCATGTCTTCCGCGGTGACCTTACTGCTAAATCCTGCAGAGGCCTTTTCAACAGAGCTCGGAAACTCGTACGGCAAATCGTGCTTGCGCAGCGCAATTTCGATTTCCATGCCGGGATCGGCATAGTCGCCGAGGATCTCGACGACGCGTGCGATTGGCTGCGCATGGCGCGCGGGCTGGGCGATGATCTCGGCGACAACCACCTGGCCTTCTTTCGCTTTCATGGCATCGCCCGGCGGCACGAGCAACTCCTGGCTGATGCGCCGGTTCTCGGGCACGACGAACAGCACGCCTTCCTTATTGCGCAACCGCCCCACCACGCGGTGATTAACATGCTCCAGCACTTCGACGATTTTCGCTTCCGGACGGCCGCGACGGTCGACGCCGATTTCGCGTGCGGCAACGCGGTCGCCGTGCAGGATCTTGTGCATCTCGTGCGGCCCCAAAAACATGTCGGGGCCGCCGTCGTCACGTATCAGAAAGCCAAAACCGTCGGGATGGCCCTGCACTTTGCCGGTGATCAGATCGAGCTTGGTAACGACGCAGATTGCGTCGCGCCGGTTGCGTATGATCTGGCCGTCGCGCTGCATCGCGCCCAGCCTGCGCTCGAATCCTTCGCGTTCGCCGTCGGTGATGTGAAGCAATTTTTCCAGCTCCGCGTTGCTGACAGGCACGCCCTGCTGGTTGAGCGTCTCGAGTATCATTTCGCGGCTCGGCACCGGCTCTTCGTAGTTGCCGCTTTCGCGATCGTGATATGGATCGTCTCGGCGGCCAGGGGAGCGCAGCAGCGCTGCAGGTTGGCCTGCGTTGATCGTGCGGCCCGCGGATTGTTGTGCGGCGCGTTTCGCGCGTGGAGCTATCGGCGGCGCTGCGTACTGTGATTTCTTGGCTGCGCGTTCAGCGCGCACCGGTTGCGTTTTGTCACGCGCGCGTGCGCGGGATTTTCGCGTTTTCATTTGACAAAAGAGCCTTTAATGATTAAATTTGCCCGCCTTGGATGCCCAGGTGGCGGAATTGGTAGACGCACCAGGTTCAGGTCCTGGCGGTGGCAACACTGTGGGGGTTCGAGTCCCTTCTTGGGCACCAGAAATTCAGAATTGAGGATTGAGATTACAGGATTGAGCAGGTAGGAAGAACTGCTCAGGCTTGAGAATCGTCCCTCGATCTTCAATCCCGGCTCCTCAATCCTGCATTATTCAAACGGATGCCGTCGCACGATGGTTTCCGCGCGCTCGGCGCCGGTCGAAATCATGTCCACAGGCACTTCGCAGATTTCTTCGATGCGCTTCAGGTAATGACGCGCCTCGGCCGGCAGTTGCTCGTAACGCGTGAGTCCTACCGTGCTGCCGGGCCAGCCGCTGATCTCTTCATAGACCGGTTCGCAGCCTGCGAGCGCTTCCGCGCCTGACGGCAGCAAGTCCAGTTTTTCGCCGCCAAGCCGGTATCCGACGCCCAACTGCAGCGTTTCAACGCCGTCCAGCACGTCGAGCTTGGTCACGCATAAGCCGGATATCCCGTTGATCTGGATCGAGCGCTTGAGTGCCGCTGCGTCAAACCAGCCGCAGCGCCGCGGCCTCCCCGTGACCGAACCGAATTCATTGCCGCGTTGCGCCAGATGCTTGCCGATGTCGTCTTCGAGCTCCGTCGGAAACGGGCCCGAGCCAACGCGTGTTGTGTAAGCCTTGGTGATGCCAAGCACATAATGCAGTAGATGCGGGCCGACACCCGCGCCAGCGCACGCCGCTCCCGCCACGCAATTGCTCGAGGTGACGTACGGATAGGTGCCGTGGTCGACGTCGAGCAGCGTGCCTTGCGCGCCCTCGAACAGCAGGTTTTTGCCGGCTTTTTGTGCTTCGTAGAGCATACGCGGCACATCCGCGACCATCGGTTTGATGCGTTCGGCCAGCGCGAGTGTGTCGTCGAGCGTTTTCTGAAAGTCAACAACGGGCGCCCGAAAATAATTCTTGAGTACGAAGTTGTGATAGTCGAGCACCTCGCCGAGCTTGGCCGCAAAACGCTCGCGGTGCATGAGATCCTGCAGGCGTATGGCGCGTCGCGCCACCTTGTCTTCGTATGCAGGGCCGATGCCGCGTCCGGTCGTGCCAATCTTGCCGGCGCCCTTTGCGGTCTCGCGCGCGTGGTCTATCGCGACGTGATGCGGCAGTATCAGTGGACACGCCTCGCTGATGCGCAGGCGGCCCATGACATCGACGCCGGCGCCTTCAAGCTCGCCGATCTCCTTGAGCAGCGCGTCAGGCGACAATACAACGCCGTTGCCAATGTAACAGGCGACGCCTTTGCGCAATATGCCCGACGGAATGAGGCGCAGGATGGTTTTCTTGCCGCCGATCACCAGCGTGTGACCGGCATTGTGCCCGCCCTGAAAGCGCACCACGCCCTGCGCATGATCGGTGAGCCAGTCCACGATCTTGCCTTTGCCTTCATCGCCCCATTGGCTGCCAATTACGACTACGTTTTTTGCCATTGCTCTCTCTGGTCCGTATTTATTCTTGATGCAACGTGCCCGCCCTACAGCGGCGCAACTATCCATTTACCGTTGCGCAACGCGAGCCGCCGGCTGCACCCCAGCTCGTCGCGTGATTTTTCATGTCCCGGCAAATCAATGATCACGATATCTCCCGCCTTGCGCAATATCGCAATACGCCGCTGCAAAGCAGCGTCCGCCGGCAAGTAAGGTGCCAGCACCGCCGCACGCGGCTCGGCGGGCGGCGTCGCGGCAACGATCTCGCGCAAATCCATGCTGAATCCCGTCGCGGCGCGCGCACGACCGAACGCCTTGCCCACTTCATCGTAGCGGCCACCCAGCGCCAGCGCATTCGACCACCCCTTGGCGTACGCCGCAAACACGACCCCGCTGTGGTAGTGCAGACCGCGCAGTTCTCCGAGATCGAAACAGATCGCCGTGCCCGCGTCCTGAATTGACGCCGCGATTGCGCGCAACTGGGCGAGCGCCTGCTTGATAATGTCATAGTCGGGCAGCACCTTCTTCGCCCGCGCCAGGACCTCATTTCCGCCGGTGAGTTCGGGCAGCGCCTGCAGCGCAGCGCCCAGCTTGCGGTCAAGCTTGCCCGCAAGGCGCGCCAGCGCCGGCACGTCTTTGGCCTGCACGGCGTGAAAAAGCTCCGCCTCGACTTCCGGCGTGACGTTCGCTGCGCCGACCAGCGTGCGAAACACAGCAACGTGGCCTATATCGAGATGCAGGTCGCCGATACCGGCAAGGCGCAACGCGTCCAGCATCAGGCGCTGCACCTCGAGGTCGCTTTCAATGCCGGCATGTCCGTAAATTTCCGCACCGATTTGCAGCGGCTCGCGAGTACGATTCAGTCCTGCGGGCAACGTGTGCAGTATGCTGCCCGCATAACATAGCCGGTTGACGCCCTTGCGATTCATGAGGTGGGCATCGATGCGGGCCACTTGCGGCGTGATATCCGCGCGCACGCCGAGCGTGCGACCTGACAACTGGTCGACGAGCTTGAAAGTTCGCAGGTCGAGGTCATGCCCCGTGCCCGTCAGCAGCGAATCGACGTACTCGAGCAGCGGCGGCAGGACCAGCTGATAGCCATGCAGCGCAAAGAGGTCGAGCATCGCCCGCCGCAGCGCCTCAAGGCGGCGCGCCGGCTCCGGCAATACGTCCTCTATGTATTCAGGCAACAGCCATTTACGCATGGTGGGTCAAACCGCTACAAAAAAACAACTGCGAAGCATACACGCGAATGCGACGAACTCCCAAGATGGGGAAATCTGTCGCTGCCCGGGTTCCCGTACTCGCGATCAATAGGTAACAAACAGCAGCAGGAGCAGGCCGGCGAGCATAGAGGCAAGCCCGATGAACCGCAGCTGGCCGTCCGACATATCGATGATGCGGCGAAAAGTCGAACGCCACAAACCCGGAGCCAGAAACGGCAGCGCGCCTTCGATGAGCAGGACCAGCGCGAGTGCCGTCAGCAGGTGATTATCCACGCCGGCACCAGCGTGTTATTTGGCCGGTTTGCTGTTCTTGAGATACTTGAAAAACTCCGAATTCGGTTCGAGCACCAGCACGTCGCTTTTGTGCCGGAAACTTTTCGTATAGGCGTCGAGGCTGCGGTAAAACGAGTAGAACTCCGGGTTCTGCTCATACGCGCGCGCATATATGGCTGACGCTTTGGCGTCGCCCTCGCCCTTGATGCGCTGTGCGTCGCGATAGGCTTTCGCCAGAATGATCTCACGCTGCTTGTCGGCGTCCGCGCGGATTTTCTCGGACTCTGCCGCGCCTTCGGAACGCAGCGTATTGGCTGCGCGCGTGCGCTCCGCGCGCATGCGGCCGTACACGGATTCGCTCACTTCCTGCGGCAAATCGACGCGTTTCAGCCGCACGTCGCGCACGACAACGCCGATCTTTACGGCGTCTTCGTTGGCCTTGTCCCGCATTCGTTCCATGATGACGTCGCGCTCGCCCGAAACGACTTCGTGGACGTCGCGCTTACCGAATTCGGCGCGCAGCCCGTCGTTAATTGTCTGCGACAGGCGGATTGCCGCGCGGTTCTCGTCGCCGCTGACACTGATGTAGTAAAGTTGCACGTCGGAAATCTGCCACTTCACGAAGAGATCGACGAGCACGTTCTTCTTCTCTTTCGTGAGAAAGCGCTCGGGCTCGGCGCTGTCGATGGTAAGCAGACGCGCGTCGAAAAATCGCACGTTATCGATCAGCGGCAGCTTCATGTACAGCCCGGGCTTGTTGATCACGTAAACGATTTCGCCGAAACGGAACACGATGGCTTTTTGCCGCGTGTCGACGACGAACAGCGACATCGAAAGCACGATCAGCAGGATGACAAGCGCAATCAGCACAGTGCCTGTTTTCTGGTTGATCATCGCGGCTCCCTGTCGCGGCTACGCAACGCATCGCGGGAGCGCGATGCCGACGGCAGCGCCTCCGACCCCGGACTCGGGTCGGCCGGCTTGCTCATCGCGTCCACCGGTGCGGGGGCGGCACTCCCCGTCATTTGCATCAGCTTGTCGAGCGGCAGATACAGCAGGTTGTTGCCGCCTTTCTGGTCGACGAGGACTTTGCTCGTATTGCTCATGATCTCCTGCATCGCATCGATGTAGAGGCGGTCGCGCGTAACGCCCGGCGCCTTCACGTATTCGGCCACGATCTGGCGGAAACGGCTCGCATCGCCTTCCGCGCGCTCGATGACTCGCTGCTTATAGCCCTCGGCTTCCTGAGTCAGGCGCGCCGCTGCGCCCTCGGCTTTCGGCACGACATCGTTCGAGTAAGCCTGCCCCTCGTTTTTCTGGCGCTCGCCGTCCTGCCCGGCTTTGACCGCGTCATCGAACGAGGCTTGCACCTGTTCGGGCGGCTGCGCATTCTGCATAGTGACCTTGCTGATGCTGATGCCGGTGTGGTAGCGGTCGAGGATTTCCTGCATGACCTTCTGCGCATCGCTCGTTATCTGCGCGCGGCCTTTGTAGAGCACCAGGTCCATCGTGTTCTTGCCGACGATTTCGCGAATTGCGGTTTCCGCCGCCTGCAGCACGCTTTCTTCGGGCGCGCGGTTGGCGAACAAATAGTCGCGCGGGTCCTTGACGACGTATTGGACCGCAAACTGAATGTCGATGATATTGGCATCATCCGTCAACATCAAAGACTCTTTGGGCACTTTGCTCTTGCCCCCGTTGCGCGAGCCGATTTCTATCGTGCGCACCTGCGACAGATTGACGATCTCGGCCGTTTCGATCGGATACGGCAGATGCCAATGCGGACCGGGCGAGGTCTCTTCGACGAATTTACCGAAGCGCAGGACCATTCCGCGCTGGCTGGCATCGACAATGTAAAACCCGCTGGCAAGCCAGACCAGCACGACCAGCACGACGAGGATGCCGGCGCCACCGCCGAAATGCGCCAGTTGCGGACCGCCCGGCAAATTGCCATTGCCGCCGCCCTTGCGGCCGAACATCGCGCTAATTTTCTGGTTGAAATTGCGCATCAGCTCATCGAGGTCAGGCGGCCCCTGGTTTTTACCGCCGCCGCGCCCCCATTGGGGATCGTTGAGCGACATCAGCACGCCGAGTAAGCGCTGCCAGCGCCCGGCAACGACGCCGCAAAATGACTGCCAAGAGGTACCCATGATTGTTTGATCCGTATCAAGCCGCCGCGGGGCGAACTGCCGTATTGCGAATTGCCGCGGATGCGTTCTCTTCGAGTGCCAGCCGCGCCAGATCGAGCCCCGATCCGGTCCTGGCGCTGATCCAGACGCCGTTGATTTTACCATACTCATCGCGCGCGACCCGCGGCGTTCCGCCGTTCAAATCGATCTTGTTGTAGACCAGAACCTGCGGTATCCGCTCGGCGCCGATTTCCGCCAGCACGCCGTTGACGGCCCCGATCTGCGCATCGCGCGTCGGGCTCCCGGCATCAACCACATGCAACAGAAGATCCGCCTGAATCGCCTCTTCGAGCGTCGCACGAAAAGCCGCCACCAGGGTGTGCGGCAACTGGCGAATGAAGCCGACCGTGTCCGACAAAACGAGCGGCGCGCCGTTGGGCAGATAAACACGGCGCGTTGTCGTATCGAGCGTGGCGAAGAGTTGATCCGCGGCGTACGCGTGCGCGCGCGTCAGCGCATTAAACAGCGTGCTCTTGCCGGCGTTCGTATAGCCGACTAGCGACACTGAAAGCACGTTGGCTCGCCGCCGCGCGCGGCGCTGCACTTCGCGCTGGCCCGCGAGCCGCGCAAGCTTGTCCTTCAGCAGCTTGACACGCTTGCCGAGCAGGCGGCGGTCGGTTTCGAGCTGGGTTTCGCCGGGCCCGCGCAGACCGATACCGCCCTTTTGCCGCTCGAGGTGGGTCCAGCCGCGCACGAGACGAGTTGCAAGGTGCTCAAGCTGCGCAAGTTCGACCTGCAGCTTGCCTTCATGGCTGTGCGCGCGCTGGGCGAATATGTCGAGTATCAGGCTCACCCGGTCGATGACGCGGCAGTTCAGCTTTTTTTCGAGATTGCGTTCCTGCGCGGGCGACAGTTCGTGGTTGAAGATAACGAGGCCCGCCCCGCTTGCCGTGAGCAGCGCTGCGAGCTCGTCGACTTTGCCGCTGCCGGCGAAGAGAGCGGGGTCAGGTCGCGCGCGGCGGCCGCGCAGAATGCCGGCAATGCTGATGCGCGCGCTCAGCGCGAGCTGCGCGAGCTCGTCGGTCGATTCGGCGTAATCCGGCGCGCCGAAGTCGAGACTTACGAGCACCGCCTGGGAATCGCTCCCGGGACGTTCAAACATTTAGTGCCAGGAAGATTTGATCAGCTGTCGGCGGAATGGTCGATCGCCAGATTGACGGCACGCGCAGGGACCACGGTCGAAATCGCGTGTTTATAGACCATCTGCGTAACGGTGTTTTTCAATAGCACGACGTACTGGTCGAACGACTCGATCTGCCCCTGCAGCTTGATGCCGTTGACAAGATAGATAGATACCGGGACGTGCTCCTTGCGCAATGCATTAAGGAACGGGTCTTGTAGCAGCTGCCCTTTCGTACTCATGTTCGCCCCATCGTTTTTAGTATTGATAACAGCACTCTACTGTATTTCCCCGGGCAATGCCACAAGGCGCGGCCGGAGAAACCCTTGATTGAATAAAAGCACGGAAATCAGTTGTTACCTAACGTTTGCCGCGTCGTTTGTCATACGGATTAAGGCCTTGCCGGAATTCTATTTTCAGCGGGGTCCCCATCAATTCGAACGCTTCGCGGAAAAAACGTTCAAGATACCGGCGATAACTATCGGAAATACGCTTAAGCCCGGTGCCGTGAATGATGATGCGCGGCGGATTGCTGCCGCCCTGATGCGCGTATCGCATTTTGGGCCGGAAAACCCCGCCGCGCGGCGGTGCCTGGCGTGCGATTGCGGCCTCCAGCGCGCGCGTTAGCTTGGGCGTGGGCAATTTGACCATCGCGGCACGGTAGGCGCGCTCGACCGCATCGAGCATCGACTTGATACCGGTTCCCGCGAGCGCCGAAATGTAGTGGACCGGCGCGAAGTCGACGAAATCGAGCGTGCGCTCCAGAGCGGTCTTGGCGCTCGCGCGCTGCTCCGGCCGCAGACCATCCCATTTATTGACGGCGACAACCAGCGCGCGCCCAGCTTCAACGATATAGCCGGCGATGTGCGCGTCCTGGTCGACGACCTCGTCGCGCGCATCGAGCACGAGGACGACAACGTTGGCATCTTCGATCGCCTGCAGCGTCTTGATGACTGAGAATTTTTCAATCGCATCGACGACGTTGCCGCGCCGTCGCATGCCCGCGGTGTCAATCAGCGTGTACTGACGCCCGGCGCGCTCGAATTCGATGTAAATGCTGTCGCGCGTGGTGCCGGGCTGATCGAATACGACTACCCGCTCTTCGCCGAGCAGCGAGTTGACGAGCGTGGATTTACCGACGTTAGGCCGGCCGACGATGGCGATGCGCGGACGCGTCGCGGGCGCCTCGTCCTCCGCGGGTTCTTCGCGATCGGCAAAACCGGCGGTGATCAGTTCAGCGAGGTCGCCGACGCCCTCGCCGTGCGCAGCTGAAATGGCTAGCGGGTCGCCCAGCGCCAGTTCGTGAAATTCGGCGCTGACTGTCGCCGGCTGCATGCCCTCGGCCTTGTTAACCACGAGCCAGACTTTGCGGCCGGTCTTGCGCAACTGCCCGGCAATCGCCCGGTCCTGGGTCGTCAGGCCCTGCCGCCCGTCCACCAGAAAGACCACCGCGTCGGCCTCGTCGATCGCGAGCAGCGTCTGCTGTGCCATCACCTGCATCACCCCCTCGTGCGAGACCGGCTCGAGGCCGCCGGTATCAACCACAATATACGACTTGTAGCCGACACGGCCGCGCCCGTAGTGGCGGTCGCGCGTGAGCCCGGGGATATCAGCGACGATCGCATCGCGGCTGCGCGTGAGCCGATTGAACAGGGTCGACTTGCCCACGTTGGGGCGGCCGACGATGACGACGGTTGGTATCATTGAAGAATGCAGGAAGAAAACCGACGGACGAAACGCAGCAGCACTGTCCGCAACGGTGGCGCCTTCGACTTTTTATTATTCATCCTGAAGGCTTGCGCTTTCATCCCTGCGGTCACTGAAGGGTGATCGCGTAAACCCCGCCTTTGAGTGTCTGCACGAGAATACCGTTATTGAACGCCAGCGGCTGCGCGACGATCGGGCTGCCATCTGTCGGGGTACGCGCGACGAACGAGCCGTCTTCACGCGAGACGAAATGCACAAAGCCCTGGAAATCGCCGACTGCCACGTATCGGCCGGTGACGACCGGACCGCTTATATAGCGGCCGTACAACTTGTCCTGCTTCCACAAGCTCGCGCCGCCCGCCTTCTCGAACGCGATGATCGCACTCTTGTCGTCGGCAACATAAATATTGTCATTGTCCGTGGCAAGGCCCGCAATGCTGGACACATCGCGCCCCCACGTCGGCGCGCCCTTCAGGAGATCGAAGCACGCAAGCCGTCCCTGAAACGCAACCGCGCAAACCTGCTTGCCATCCGTTACGGGCAGACTCGAAACGTCGGCCACGCGCTCCAGTTCAGTCGCTCCCTTGGGCAACGCAACCGTAGCTTCCCACCCGACATTGCCGGTATCAATCGACAGCGCCACCAGCCTGCCGCCAGGGAACCCGGCAAATACACCACCGCGATAGACGAGCACGCTGACGGCTGTGCGCACGGTCAACGGCGGCAGCGCGCGCTGATAGAGCCATTTGCGCACGCCCGTCGCGGCGTCGAGCCCGAAGATACGGCCGTCACCGGTGCGCACGACCACAATCCCCTGATCTATCTGTGGCGCGCTGAGGACTTCGCTCGTCAGTTGTGTCTTCCACACCTGCTTGCCGGATTTATCGAGCGCCAGGACTTCGCCCTTTGCAGTACCCGCGATTATCAGCTTGACGCCAGCGCCCACGCCTCCGGATAAAGGCGTCTTGCTATCGATACGGCCGGCAATCTTGCCGCTGGCGGCCTCGAAACTGGATATCTGGCCTGCTGCCCCCGCTGCATACACTGCGCCGTCGATGATAACGGGGGAAAAAACATGCTTTTCAGCACTGCCCACGTTGGCTTGCCAGAGAATTTTCGGGGTCGCGCTCGGTTTGAATACCACCAATTCCGCAGGCTTTTGCGCTGGTCCGTTGCCGAACCATCTGTCGAAGTAATCGCCTGGCGCCACGCATCCTGCCGTGGTCGCTGTGCAGAGGACGATTGCACCAAGCCGTCCACGCATGATCATGAGGCCGCGCTCAAGGCGTCGAGTTTGATCTGAATGAGCGAGCGGTAACTGCTCTTCGCGTCGCTCTTGTCGAGCGCCAGTTGGTACGCGCCGCGCGCCTCTTGCGGCTTGCCCTGCGCCACCAGCACGTCGCCTTTTAGATCGGCATACAAAGCAGTCAGCGTGTCGCCGTGCGGAGCGGCGAGCAAGTTAAGCGCCTCATCGAATTTTTTCTGGTCGAGCAGAACCGCGGCAAGGCGCAGCCGCGCAATGTCGCGCGTCTCCGCGTCCCGCCCGTTATCGACGGCCCATTGCAGGCGCGCCGCGGCCGCCGCAAGATCGCCGCTGTCGAACGCGGCCTTGGCCGCTGCAAGCGCCGCAAACGCGGCGTAACCTGAACGCCCATACTTGTCGGTAATTACGGCAGCGATGTCCTGGACTTTTTTCGGGTCGTTGGCGCCGGCGGCGCCCTGCAGTTGCGCGTAGAGCTCGCCTGCTTCGAGGCCCTGCTTGCTTTGATAATAAGTCCAGCCGCGCACCGCGGCGACCGTGATTAGTGCGGCGACCGCGACGAGAATCACCAGGCCGCCGAATTGCTTCCACCACGCCTTGATTTCGTCCAGCTGTTCCTGCTCTTCAAGATCATATGCGGCCATCATCAACCCCGTTTACTATTCACTGCTGTTTAAAATCATGTCCGTTGCCGCGTCGAGCGTACAGCGCAGCTGCTCCGACTGCGCGCGCAGCGGTTTCACGCTGACCTGCCCTGCGGCGAGTTCCTCGACGCCGACGATCACGGCGTAACGCGCGCCGCTCGCGTCCGCTTTCTTCATCTGTGATTTGAATCCTGCGCCGCTGCAGTCGAGCGTCACCGCAAGACCGCGATCGCGCAACATTTCGGCGGCGCGGAATGCGTATTGCGCGGCGCCCTCGCCTTGATGCGCGATATAGGCGTCGGATGCTTTGCGGCGCTCGATTTTACTCTCTTCCAGCAGCAGCAACGTGCGTTCTACGCCGATGCCGAACCCGCAGCCGGGTGTCGGCTTGCCGCCGAGCTGCTCGAACAACCCGTCATAGCGGCCGCCGGAACATATCGCGTTCTGTGCGCCCAGGCGGTCGCTAACCCATTCAAAGACGGTCAGATTGTAATAATCCAGCCCGCGCACCAGCCGCGGATTGACAGTATAAGGAATGCCGGCTGCAAGCAGCCCTGCCTGCACCGCCTCGAAATTAGCCCGCGATGCTTCCCCTAAAGAGTCGATCAGCCGCGGGGCCGCCTCTATCATCTGCTGCAACGACGGGACTTTGCTGTCGAGTATGCGCAAAGGGTTGGTATGCAGCCGCCGCTTTGCATCTTCATCGAGCTGCTGCACGTGTAACTCGAAATACGCCACCAGCTTGTCGCGAAACGCACGCCGCTCCAGCGCACTGCCGATAGTGTTGATTTGCAGCTGCACACCATCAATGCCCAGTTCGCGCCACAAACGCCGCACCATGACCAGGAGCTCAATATCGACATCGGGGCCCGCGAGGCCCAACACCTCGGCGCCGAACGTATGGTACTGTCGATACCGCCCCTTTTGCGGGCGCTCGTGCCGGAACAAAGGCCCGCTGTACCACAATCGCTGCGGCCCGTTATATAAAAGATTGTGTTCCAGGGCGGCGCGCACCGTCGGCGCCGTGCCTTCGGGACGCAATGAATACGAGTCGCCATCCATCCCGGTGGCGAACGAATACATTTCTTTTTCGACAATGTCGGTGACTTCGCCGACGCCGCGCACGAATAGCTCAGTGCGCTCGACAATCGGCGTGCGGATATTGCGGTAGCCATAGCGCCGGAACACATCGCGCACCGTGTCTTCGAAATACTCCCAGAGCGGCGACTGGTCGGGCAGGACATCGTTCATCCCGCGGATGGCTTGGATTTTATTCGGCATTGAAAAAAGTCTGCTCTAGGCGTGCTCCGCGGCCGTTTTGGCCGCGGCATAATTCGTGCGTACGTATTGCTCGACCAGCGCCTGAAACTCGGCAGCGATGTTGTCGCCCTTCAGGGTTACCGCCCTGACACCGTCGATGTAGACGGGCGCCACCGGGTTTTCACCGGATCCAGGCAGGCTGATGCCGATATTGGCGTGCTTGCTCTCGCCCGGACCATTCACGACGCAGCCCATCACTGCGACATGCATTTCCTCGACCCCCGGATAAACGCCGCGCCACGCCGGCATCTGTGCGCGCAAATACGTTTGTATGCTGTCGGCCAGTTCCTGAAAGAACGTGCTCGTGGTACGGCCGCAACCGGGACAGGCAATTACCAGCGGCGTAAACGAGCGCAGGCCCATGGTCTGCAGGATTTCCTGTGCCACGACGACTTCACGTGTACGGTCGCCATGCGGCTCAGGCGTGAGCGATACGCGTACGGTGTCGCCTATGCCCTCCTGCAGAAGTACGCCCATCGCCGCGGTCGATGCGACTATTCCCTTGGAACCCATGCCCGCCTCTGTCAGTCCGAGATGCAGCGGGTAATCGCAGCGTGACGCAATATCGCGATAGACCGCGATCAGGTCTTGCACGCCGCTGACTTTGCACGACAGAATGATACGGTCCGGCGCCAGCCCGAGTTCCTCGGCCTGCCGCGCACTGTCGAGCGCACTGGCGACGAGCGCCAGGCGCGTCACTACAGCCGCCTCCTGCGGTGCGGCGCTGCGCGCATTCTCGTCCATCATGCGCGCTATCAGTTCGGGGTCGAGGCTGCCCCAGTTGACGCCGATGCGGACCGGCTTGCCGTTTTTGCACGCGAACTCGATCATTGTGGCAAATTGCTCATCGCGTTTCGAGCCGCGCCCGACATTGCCGGGATTGATGCGAAGCTTCGCCAGCGCCTCGGCGCACGCCGGATGTTGTGTCAGCAAGCGATGACCGTTGAAATGAAAATCACCGACCAGCGGAACATCCACTCCCTTGGCCGCCAGCCGGTCGCGTATGTGCGGCACCGCTGCCGCCGCTTCAGCGGTATCGACGGTGACCCGCACCAGCTCCGAGCCCGCGCGCGCCAGCGCCGCGACCTGCGTTACCGTCGCTTCGATATCGGCGGTGTCGGTATTCGTCATCGATTGGACGACGATGGGGGCGCCGCCGCCAACGGCAATAGCGCCCACTAATACGCGTCGCGTCACGCGACGCGGCTCCACTCCGTACATATGCGCTTATTCCAGCGTCAGACGCGCGACATCGATCTTGATGTGTGGAGCAAGATCGACGGGCTGCTCGTTATGAGTCAGCTGCACGCCATTCGCGTTACCGACGATCAGCGACAAAGGCGGCAAGCCGCTTACCAACTGTTCGGTGCCGGGCGGATTGAGCTGGGAGAAAATCTTGCGCCCGTTGCGGTCCCGGATTTCGACCCACGATTCGCGCGCGAACCTCAGGCGCACAACCTGCTCGCCGGGAATGCTCCCCGTTTTCGTTGCCGATTGCGCAGCAGGATTAAGCGCACCCGGTTTTAATTCATTTGCTGGCGCAGCCCGGTCAGTCGCTGTTTTGAGCGTTGCAGCGATGGCGACGGCAGGCGCTGGCGTTTCGGCCACGACCTGCGGCGCCGGCTGTTCGGCTTGCATGGATTTGTCGGCGGGCTCGGGCGTCGCGTCCCAGTAAAACTCGAATATCACCAGCGGTATTACCGCTGCAATCACCGCAATTGCGTACTTTTGCCGGTTTGATTTTCGCGCGGTCGGAAACGGGATTTCGGGCGACGCCGCTGCTTCCGCGACGGCCGGGGCGGCTTGTGGGAAAACCCCTTCCGCGCTCGCAAGCACCGTTGCCCCGTCCAGTTTCACCAGGCGTGCATAGTTGCGGATGAATCCGCGCACGAAGACCGGACCCGGCAGGCGGGTGTAGTCATCCGCTTCCAGCGCCTCGACCTGCCATGGCGACAACTTGAGCTGCTGCGCAACGTCGGCAATGCTCAATGCACGGCTTTCGCGCGCAGCTGTCAGCTGCCGGCCCGGCGACGACTCGGCCCCGGCGACAACGGACGAAAGCACGGCCTCGGTCATTCGTACTGGCCGGCTGCCAGCGCGCGCGCTTCGCGCGACTCGGGGAAATTTTTCCGCAACTGGAAACCGAGGCTGGCCTCCGCGTTGCGGTCGCCGATCGCGCGCTCGACCCGCAACGAAAGCCACAGGAATTGTGCGCTCGGCTCGACATCCCGCTGAATGCGCGTCAAGTACGCTTTCGCCTCGGGATAGCTTCTGCGCAAGTAGGCCATGTCGGCCATTTGCAACAGCGCCTGCGGTTGTGACGGACGCAGCCGCAACGCTTTCTGAAAATATTCGTCAGCTGCCGCAACATCGCCTGCCTGGCGTGCGCAGATGCCGGCGTTGACCCACGATTTATCCGGCGTCGAGTACAGCGGATTGCGCAATGCGGCGAGAAAATACTTGATGGATTCCTGCTCGCGTTTGCGCTGGCACAAAAACCACCCGTAATTGTTGTTGACGTCGGAATCCTGCGGACTCGAGCGCATCGCGCGCTGAAAGTTCGCCTCGGCCTGCTTGTCGTCGCGCAATTCCATGTAAATCAGGCCAAGCACGCTGTACGCCGGCCCGAAATTCGAGTCGGCCTTCAGTGCCTCGCCAGCTTCCTGGATGGCCACGCCATAATTGCCGAGCTCGAGATAGCCCGCTGCAAGGTCGGTATGTATCTGCGCGCGCGACTCGGTTGTCTCGGCGGCGGTTGTCCTCACCTGGACTGACGAATCCGAGACCGTGGTGGAACAGCCGCCAATGGCGAAGAGGCTCATTGCGGCGATGGTAAATTCGATCAGTCGTTTCATCAGGGCCTCATGCATTTGCCGTCACTGCGCGCCGCTCACGGCGGCGCGTCTTGTCCTGCACCTGACCGGCGAGCTGCCCGCACGCGGCATCGATATCATCGCCGCGCGTCTTGCGCACCATGACAGTGAAATCGCGCTGCATCAGCACATCGCGAAATCGCGCGACTGCAGCCGCATCCGAACGCACGTAGCCAGACTCGGCGAACGGATTGAACGGGATCAGGTTGATCTTGCACGGCACTGGTTTCAGCAAGCGGGCAAGCTCCCGCGCCTGCTCGACGCTGTCGTTCACACCCGCCAGCATCACATATTCGAAGGTTACGAAATCGCGCGGCGCATGGTCGAGATAACGCACGCAGGCGGCGAGCAGCTCTTTCAACGGATATTTCTTGTTGATGGGCACGAGTTCGCTGCGCAGCGTGTCGTTCGGCGCATGCAGCGAGACCGCGAGCGCCACCGGACACGCCTGCGCGAGGCGGTCGATGGCGGGCACCAGGCCCGACGTGCTAAGCGTCACGCGCCGCCGCGAAAGGCCGTAGGCGTCGTCGTCGAGCATCAACTGCAGGGCCGCCACGACGTTGTCGAAGTTGGCGAGCGGTTCCCCCATGCCCATCATGACCACGTTCGTCACCGGCCGCGGCGTGACAGCGCTGTGCCCGAGCTCGCGGTTGGCAAACCACAACTGGCCGATGATCTCGGCGACAGTCAGATTGCGATTAAAGCCCTGGCGGCCGGTCGAGCAGAACGTGCAGGCCAGCGCACAGCCGGCTTGCGACGAAATGCACAGGGTGCCGCGGTTGCGCTCGGGTATGAAAACAGTTTCTATCGCATTGCCGGTACCCACCTCGAGCAGCCATTTGCGCGTGCCGTCCGCAGCCGTCGTGTCGCCCACGACAGCGGGGGCGCTGATCACCGCAACTTTTTTCAGCTCTTCGCGCGACTGCTTAGAGATGTCCGTCATCATGTCGAAATCGTCGGCGCCGGATTGATGGATCCAGCGCATCAATTGGCGCGCGCGGAACGGCTTCTCACCCAGGCCCGCACAAAACCGCGCGAATCCGGTGCGTTCCAATTCGAGCAGGTTAACGGGCATGGCCGTGGCGTTAGCGCGAGTAAATATTGAGCGACGGAAAGAAGTAGGCGATCTCGACGCCGGCTGTATCGGTGCCGTCCGAGCCATGCACGGCGTTCGCGTCTATGCTTTGTGCGAAGTCGGCGCGAATGGTTCCACTGGCTGCCTTCTTCGGATCCGTCGCGCCCATCAGATCGCGATTTTTCTGGATCGCGCTCTCGCCTTCGAGAACCTGCACGACGACCGGGCCCGACACCATGAAATCCACGAGGTCCTTGAAGAAAGGCCGCGCCTTATGCACGGCATAAAAACCCTCCGCGTCTTCGCGCGACAAACGCAGCATGCGCGCGGCGATAACCTTGAGCCCGGCTTTTTCAAACCGCGCAATAATCTGCCCGATCACATTATTTGCGACCGCGTCAGGCTTGATGATAGAAAGCGTACGTTCCACTGCCATGCATCTTCCTTTGTCTCTGAATTTTAAGGCTAATTCGCAAGAATACCACGTTAAGGCCTTGTTATAAAGCCGTTTAGGCGATTTACATCACGGTTTTCGCGGCGGTCGGCTTCCATAGCGGCTGGATGGCAGGCTCGCCGGCGCGGGCGGAAAAATCCGCGTCGATGCCTATTCCGGGCACGTAAACCAGCGAATCCCCGCAAAAAAGCAGGGGCAGTCGTTCGCGCTGCCAGGGCGGCAGCCGTGCCTCCTGCAGCAGATTTTTCAGACTGCGCCGCGGCCGCCGCGCATCAGGGCGCAGGCGCTCCCCGCCTTTTCGCGTGCGCAAGGTAACGGGGGCCGCCTGCAGTTTTGCCAGGCTGATGCCGGCACCGCGGGATTTCTTCATAAGCAGTTTGCCCGCCATTTCCGGCACGGCGATATGCGGCCCGCCCTGCCAGCCGCGACAAAATTCCGCCCGCAGCGGTATCGTTTTGACCACGACACTGAGTTCGCCCCCATAACGGCGCAGTTCATGCGCCCCCAGGTCTATCGCCATATGCGTAGCGCGCGGCGCCGTGAGCTGGCGCAGGCATTCTGCGAGCCGCGCTGCGCTCGGCATCCGCGCGCCGTGGGCGTCAAGAAAAAATCGCAACGCGTTCCTGGCGCGCGGCGCCGTCAGCTTGCGCAGCGCGGCGATGTCGATACGCGCATCCTCGACCTGCGCATCGCGCTGCGCGAGTTCATGCAATAGCGCCGCCGCCTCTGCAAAGTTCCGGCCCGCGCGCGCCAGAGTCCTGCGGTATGCGGGATACCGTTCGGCGATGACGGGCAGCACGCGGTGGCGCAAAAAGTTGCGGTCGAAATCGACATTCGCATTGCTGTCGTCCTCGATCCATTCCAGCTTGCGCACAGCGGCATATGACGCGATCGCGCTGCGGGGGACTTCGAGCAACGGACGCAATATCGCGGGAGGGACGGATGACCCGGGGCCACGCGGGGATGCAGCGTGACTTCGCGACACTTTGTCATTTACTTCATCCTTCATCATTTCGCCTTCCACCTTCCTTAAAACAGGCATCGCGCTCGCACCTTTGACGCCCGCGCCGCGCAGCAGCTGCAGCAATACTGTTTCGGCCTGATCGTCGAGATTGTGCGCGAGCACCACGAAATCAGCGGGCAGCGCGGCGAATGCCGCATAACGCGCATTGCGCGCCGCCGCTTCCAGACTTGCCTCGCGCGGGACGACGACTTTCACGACTGTCAGCGGCACGCCAAGGCGCCGGCAATAGGCGCGGCAAAACCTAGCCCACTGCGCAGCGGCCGGGTTAATCTGGTGATTGACGTGCAGCGCCACCAGTTCGAAGCGTTGTTTGATGGCCACGCGCCGCAGCACATCGAGCAGCACGATGGAATCGATGCCGCCGCTCAAACCGGCGACCAGACGGTCGCCGCGGCCGGCATGCCGGCCGATGACCGCACGAACGTGTGCCGGCAAATCGTTACTTTGCGGCGACTTCCTTGTATTTGCCATAATCCATCAGCCTCTCGAACCGCGCTTGAAGGAGCTCGTCGACCGACTGACCCTGCACCTGGCGCGAGGTGTCCTGCAATGCTTTCTTGAGCGTCTGCATCATCGCGTCGTAATCGCGGTGCGCGCCGCCGGGCGGTTCGGGCACGATCTTGTCGATGAGGCCCAGCGTTTTGAGGCGCGTTGCCGTGATGCCGAGAGTCTCAGCTGCTTCTGCCGCATGGTCCGCGCTTTTCCACAGGATGGACGCGCACCCTTCCGGCGAAATGACCGAGTAAGTCGCATATTGCAGCATGAGCAGCGCGTCGCCCACCGCGATGGCCAGCGCGCCGCCCGAGCCGCCTTCGCCGATCACCGTGCAAATAATCGGCACGCGCAGTTCGGCCATAACGTACAGGTTGCGCCCGATCGCCTCCGATTGGCCGCGCTCTTCGGCGCCGACACCGGGATAAGCGCCGGGAGTGTCGATGAACGTAAACACCGGCACGCTGAATTTCTCCGCGAGCTTCATCAGGCGCAGCGCCTTACGATAGCCCTCGGGTTTGGGCATGCCGAAGTTACGGTAGATTTTGTCTTTTGTGTCGCGGCCCTTCTGGTGTCCGATGACCATGACCGTGTGGTCATTGAAACGGGCCAGACCGCCGACGATAGCTGCATCGTCCGCGAACGCGCGATCGCCGTGCAGCTCCTCGAAGCCGGTAAACATACTGTGGATGTAATCGAGCGCGTAGGGGCGCTGCGGATGGCGCGCGACCTGGGAAATCTGCCACGCCGATAGCTTGGAATAAATTTCCCGGGTCAGCTGCTGGCTTTTTTTCTGCAGGCGCGCGATCTCTTCCGAAATATCGAGCGCGGAATCGTCCTGCACAAAACGCAGTTCCTCGATCTTGGCTTCGAGTTCGGCGACTGGCTGCTCGAATTCAAGAAAAGCGGTCTTCATTCAAACGGGCATCGCAGTTTCAGCACGCGCCCATGATACCGCAGCCGGCGCGCCGATGGCCACGTCCGCATGCCGCGCATGCTCAAAACAAATGCACGGCAAGCGGCGCAAAAAACCCGATCACCGAAAAAATGATGCCGATCACGCCAAGGCCGATGGCTATCCAGACCAGCGCCATTATGCTGGTAATAATCGCGGCCGACGCGAGCACGATCGCGATCTGCAACGCTGCGGACGCGGTCTCGTAATGGTGATATGCGGCCAGCGCGCGGTCGCGTTTTTTTTCCGCTTCCTTGGCGCGCGCCGCAAGTTCTTTTCTGCCTTCGCCGGTTTCCGGCTCGGTATCGTAGCGTTCCGCCGTCTTGCGCCAGGCGGTAATCCGCTGCTCGAGTGCTTCCTTGGTCTTCGGCAGGACCGCCTGCTTGAGTTCAACCTCAGCCGCCTCGCCTGCGGTCCGCACAACCGTCATGCGTATGGTCTTGGCCTGGAAAAAAGACCACAGGTTGGCGGCCTCGATGTTCTTATCGATCGAGGCCGTTTGTGCGCTTTTGCCGAGCGTCTCTGAAAACGCGAGGATCAGCGCCAGCACCGATATCACCAGCGCAATACGTTTGCTCTCGGGGTCGCTGTGACCCGCGTCATGACCATGACCATGTCCTGCTGACATATTTCCTCCTCGGTTTCGCCGTCGGCCCGGGCGCGTCCGACCGCGGGTATTGCAGCCGCAGTGCGTTTATCTAATAACCGCCCATGTCGAATCCGCGCGGATCGCTGGCGGCCTGTGCCGCGCCATCACTGCTCGCCTTGAATACCGCCTGCATATTGCCCCATTTCCGGTTCGAGAGTTTCAGTTGATGGCCTTTTGCGGTGAGCGCAGCGCGCCACTCCGCCGAAAAACTGTCGGGCTCGATCTCGACCTGGTCCGGCCAGCATTGATGGTGATAACGCGGCGCCGTCACGATGTTCAGCAGATCGACCTTGCGCTGGCCCACATAATCGAGAATGCCGAATAGCACCATGCTGATGATGCGCGAGCCGCCCGGCGCACCGACGACCAGCACACCTTTGCTGTCTTCAACGAAAGTCGGACTCATGCTCGATAGCGGCCGCTTGTGCGGCGCAATCTCATTGGCGGTGCCGCCGAGCAGGTGATAGAGATTAGACAGCCCGGCGCCGAGAGAAAAATCATCGATTTCGTTGTTCAGCAGTACGCCGGTATCGCCGGCCACCACGCCGGCGCCGAACCACGCGTTAATGCTAAGCGTGGCGCCGACGCGGTTGCCGTCGGCGTCGATCACCGAATAGTGGGTCGTATTGTAGCTCTCGTTTTTCGCCGCAAGCGGCGTGATCGTCAACGCATCGACCGGCGTCGCCAGGTCAGGATTGATCGAAGCGGCGCGGTCGTGCGCGTACGATTTGGCGACCAGCGTCGCGGTCGGCACCTTGACGAAATCGCTGTCGCCCAGATATCGCATGCGGTCCTGAAAGCCGCGGCGCAATGCTTCGATCACTAGATGCGCGTTGGCCGGATCGCGTGCGTCGCCGAGCGGAAACTGTTCGAGTATGTTGAGCGTCTGCGCGAGCGTCACGCCTCCCGACGACGGCAGCGCAGCGGAGACGATAGTGGCGCCGCGATAAGTGAAGCGCACCGGCGCACGCTCGACGATCTTGTAATCCGCGAGATCCGACGCCTGCCATACGCCGCCCGCGCCGTTGACCGCGCCGATGAGCGCCTGTGCGACGGCACCGCGGTAAAACCCGTCGCGCCCCTCCCGCGCGAGCGCCTCCAGCGTGGCTGCGAGCTGCGGCTGACGCAGCAGGTGGCCCTGGTGCGGCGCTTCGTTATTATCGAGAAAGGTGCGCGCAGTATTCACGCCGGTTTGCAGCAACTGCTCCCGCACCTTGGCGATGCGCGCAAAACGCGAGTCGATATTGAAGCCGTCGCGCGCCAGCGCGATCGCCGGCGCGAGCGTTACGCGCAGCGGCAGCCTGCCGTAACGTTGCGCCAGATGTGCCATGCCTGCAGGCACGCCTGGAATGCCGGCCGCCTTGCCGCCGTTAAGGGTAGCGCCCGGCACCGGCGTGCCGTTCTTATCGACGTACAAAGACAACGTTATGGCAGCCGGCGCGGTCTCGCGCGCGTCGACCATGGTCTGATGCCCGTCGGCCGCGCGATGCAACAGCCAGAAACCGCCGCCGCCGAGCCCCGCCGAATACGGCTCGACGACTGCCAGTACGGCGGCAACCGTCACTGCGGCATCGAAAGCATTGCCGCCCTGCTGGAGAATTTTATAACCCGCCTCGGTTGCGAGCGGATGCGCGCTGGCAATTGCCGCGCGCGCGAGCGGCGCCGCCGCGAAAGTCGCCGGAGCCCCAGCAACAGTGATCGTGGCAGCGAGCAGCCAGCCTGCCACGACACGCACATAGCCCGTCAGCACGCCGCCGCCCGGCAATGATTCTGCCTGTGCGCTGTCCTGCTGGGTCGCCAAAGTATGTCTCGCGTGATCGCGGCGACCGGAGGCGCCGCGAAGTGGATGAGCAGCTTTTAGTATACCAGCGGCGATCAGGGTTCCGTACCCCGCTTGCGGGCAAAAAAAACGCATCCGCGCGAAAAGTTCGGCGCTCGCCCGCCTAATCCAGCGTTTCGCGATAGCGGGTCAGTGCGATCGTGCCGGCGATCAGCAAAAAAAGCCCGATCGGCCACACATTCGGCAGAATATCAGTAGCGCCGTTGCCTTTGAGCAGGATGCCGCGCACGATGCGCAGAAAATGCGTCAACGGCAGAATCTCCCCCAGCCATTGCGCCCATTGCGGCATGCCGCGGAAAGGGAACATGAACCCCGACAGCAGCATCGACGGTAAAAAGAAGAAGAACGTCATCTGCATCGCCTGCATCTGGCTTTTGGCCAGCGTCGAGAACGTGTAACCGATCGAGAGATTCGCTGCGATGAAAAGTATCAGCGCCGCCGACAGCAAACCGAGATTGCCCAGCATGGGCACGGCAAACAGCAGCTTCGCGGCGAGCAAAATGACCGTCACCTGGATGTAGCCGACGATGATGTAGGGAACGATTTTGCCCACCATTACTTCGATCGGGCGCACGGGTGTCGCCAGCAGGTTTTCCATCGTGCCGCGCTCATTCTCGCGCGTGACTGCGAGCGACGTCATCATGACCATCGTCATCGTGAGCACCACGCCGAGCAGCCCGGGCACGACGTTGTACTGGGTGATGCCTTCTGGATTGTAGCGACGCTGCACGCGCATTTCGAATGGCGGGGCCTGATATTGGAGCGGCTGCAACACGCCCTGCAAATCGCGATTCAGCGCAGTCTGATTCACCGTCAACAGCGCCGCCAGCGCGTTACTGGTGGCGGCGGGGTCCGTTGCATCCGCTTCCACGAGCAGCACAGGACGCTCGCCGCGTTCGATCTTCCGTGCAAAATTCTCCGGTATCGTCACCACGAACTGCACCGTGCCCATCGCGAGCGCGCGCTCCGCCTCCGCCTCGCTGGCGACTTCGCGCACGACGCGGAAGTAGCCGCTGTTCTCGATCGCGCGCACGAGCGCGCGCGCATAAATGCTGTTGTCCGCCGCCAGGACGGCAGTCGGCAGCGCTTTCGGGTCGGCGTTGATGGCGAACCCGAACAGGATCAGCTGCATGATCGGCACGCCTATCATCATGGCGAACGTCAGGCGGTCGCGCCGCATCTGCACGAATTCCTTCGTGAGCACGGCCCAGAACCGCCCGATCGAGAAACCGCTGCTCATGCGCTGAAGTTATCCTGCGCGTCATCCATCATGCGGATGAACACGTCTTCGAGACCGGGCTCAGCGCGCTTCCACACTGTGCCCGCGCGCGCCCGGAACGGATTCAGCGCCGCGTCGAGCGCCGCTTCATCGACGCCGCTGACATGGAGCGTGTTGCCGAACGGCACCACCATCTTGATTGCCGGCACGCGCCGCAGTTCGGACGCCAGACCGAACAGGTCCGGGCCGGTAACCGCCCACGTCGTCAACTGCGAATGCGCGATGACGTCGGCCGCCGTGCCGGTAATGAGCAGCTTGCCGTAGGCGATGTATGCGAGCCGGTGGCAGCGCTCGGCCTCGTCCATGTAATGCGTGCTAACCAGCACGGTGATGCCCTCAGCGGCAAGCGCGTGTATCTGGTCCCAGAATTCGCGGCGCGCTTTGGGATCGACGCCGGCGGTCGGCTCGTCGAGCAGCAGGAGTTGCGGCGCATGCAGCAGGCAGGCCGCCAGCGCCAGACGCTGCTTCCAACCGCCGGACAGTTGGCCGGCGAGTTGCTTGCTTCGGGCGGAAAGGCCAAGCCGCTCGAGCGCCGCATCGACAGCGCGTTGCCGATCCGGCACCGCGTAGACGCGCGCGATGAAATCGAGGTTCTCGCGTATGCTCAAATCCTCATAGAGGCTGAACCGCTGCGTCATGTAACCGACTTCGCGCTTGATCAACGCAGACTCGCGCAGGATGTCATGGCCGAGACAAGTGCCGCGCCCGCTATCCGGCGTCAGCAGTCCGCACAGCATGCGAATGGTCGTCGTCTTGCCGCTGCCGTTGGGGCCGAGAAAGCCGAAAATCTGGCCGCGCTCGACGCGGATCGAGAAATCGTCGACGACACGCTTGCTGCCGAAGCTTTTACTCAAGCCTTCGACCTCGATGACCGCGGCCTCGTTCATTGCGCGAGCGTGACGTCGACGGGCTGGCCGGGATGCAGCTTTACCGCGTCCTCCGCCGTCGTGCGCGCCTCGATCATATAGACGAGCTTGGTGCGCGTTTCGCGGCTGTAAATCACCGGCGGCGTGTACTCGGCCTGCGGTGAAATAAACGTTATGCGCGCCGCGAGTTGCGCAGTGCAACCATCGCAGCGCACGTTGATCGGCTGGCCCGTCTTCAGCGCCCCGAGCGCCGCTTCCTTCACGAAGAACCGGATCTTGATGTTTTGCGGCGGCAATACAGACACGACGGGCGAGCCCGCGGGTATCCATTCGCCGACGACGTAATTGGTGTCGTTGACGAGCCCTGTCACCGGCGCCGCCACCGATTTCTGCGCGAGCTTCCAGTCGGCCTGCGCCAGCACCGCGCGCGCCGCTGCGGCATTTGATTCCGCCGCGCGAATTTCGTCCTGACGCGCCGTCAACTGCGAAGTCGTGACTTGCGCTTCGAGTTCGGTGACGCGCGCCTTGTCGCGTTCGGATGCGGCGCGCGCTTCGTCGACCACGCTTTTCGATACGAAATTGGACGTGGCGAGCTGCTCCTGGCGGGCCATATTGACCGCCGACAGCTTCAAGCTCGCGCGCGCCTGCGCGAGTTGCGCCTTGACCGCCTCGATTTCCGACGGGCGCCGGCTTTTCCTCAGGTCCGCGAGGTTCGACTCGGCATTGCGGGCACGCTCCTCGGCTTCGCGCCGTGCTGCCGTTTCGTTCACCTGCTCGAGAACGAACAGGGGATCGCCGGCTTTGACCTGGCTGCCGCGCGTAACCTCGAGCTTCTGCAGGCTGCCCGCAAATGACGACGCCACGCGCACGTATTCGCCTTCAGCGTAGCCCTGGTAGACACCTTCGCTCTGGCTGCCGCATGCGCCAAGCACGGCGGCAATGATCAGCGCTGCAAAAAATCGGAGAATAGTCATGTCTTCAGCATTCAGAGCGCATCACGACGGCGGTCGTTCCGCTCGCAGCGCTTACGACAGCAAGGATGCTATCACTTTCGCATACCCGCCGCCGTGCGCTGGCGCACGTCCGCCTTCATGATCAGCGCGCCGCCACCAAGCAATAATGCATCCATCCAGAATGCCGGTCCGATGCCAAACGCGCTGCCGAGCGTACCGAAAACCAGCGGTACCAGGACCTCGGTGAACTTGTTGAAGCTCTGGCGCAATCCCATCGCCTCGCCGCTGCGACCGTCGGGGGCACGGTTGTACGTGATGACCATCGATAGCGGTCCGCAACAGCCGAGCCCGATGCCAAGCATGAAGGAAATAGCCGCCAGCATATAAACACTGGTGACGAGCGGGAACAGCACGCAGGCGCCCGCCGCCACCGCCAGCGAGCCGCAGATCACTGCTTCCTCGCTGCTGCGCCTCACCAGCTCCGACATGACCAATCGCGTCATCAGTACGGCAATCGCATAAGTGCCGATGACAATGCCGATAAGAGAAGCCGACAGTCCGATCGAATGACCGTAGATCGGCATGTAAAACTGGTACAGTTCGCCGCCGGTTTCGATGATGCCGGTCGCGATCAACGCGCGGCGCAGCGGCGGATTGCGGATCAGATCCATCGTGCGCTCGCCGCTGCGCTTCACACTCGCCTCCACGCGCGGCAAATGCCGCGCGAGAAACAGCAGGAACACGACGGGCCCGACCGGCAGCAATGCCAGCACGAGGTAAGTCTGCTGAAACCCGACGGAGTCGATCAGGAAGCCGGTCAACGTCGGCCCGATCAGCGCAGTCAGCGCGACGCCGAGGCTGAAGGTGGCGTAGTTGCGCGTGCGCTTGTGGCCGGCGCCGAATGCGCCTATCAGATGCTGCGCGGAAACGACGTAAAAAATATAAAGGGTGCCGATCAACGTCGCCGATACAAACAGCGCCGGGAAGCCGCGCCACAAAAAAGGCAGCAGCAGACCGCAGGCGAGCGCGAGCGACCCCATCAACATCGGCGCGCGCGCGCCGAGCCGGTCGGACACGCGTCCCGCATACAGCGCGAGAAACAGCGAGAAGATCGAATACAGCGAATACAGGATGCCGATGGTCAAAGGCGACGCGCCGAGGTTGATCGCGTACAGCGAGAGCAGCATCTTGCTGCCTTTGTAGGCAATATGATTGAGCACCGTCAGGGCGACGATGACGTAAAACCCCATGGCATCCTTGACGCGGCGGGGCCGCGCGGCTCGAAAGTAGACTGCGGGTAAACTGCGATTGTAATCCATGCGCGCCGCGCACCTTCGCTGCCACGGTAGAATCAGCGATGACGCGCGACCTTCTTCAGCGCGCCAACACGGGAGCAAGGCATATGAAAATCGAAACAATAGGCGTAATGAGTCCCGGCGACATGGGTCAGGCCATTGCTCAGCAATTGAAGAGCAAGGGACTCAAGGTGTGCACCGCGCTCGACAACCGCAGCGCCAGAAGCAAGGCGCTCGCCGCCGAAGCGGGGCTCGCCGACGTCGGCTCGATCGCAAAACTGACCGAGCAGTGCGACGTTATTCTGTCAGTGATGAATCCGGGTTCGGCGCTCGAATTCGCCGGAGAAGTCGCGCAGGCGCTCGCCGCCAATAAACGCAGTCCGCTTGTCGTCGACTGCAATGCCATTGCACCCGACACCATGCAGGCAATCAACGCCAAAATCACCGCTGCGGGGGGCCGCTGCGCCGACGGCGGCATTATCGGGCCGCCGCCGCGCGGCACGGCCAAGACCAATCTTTACGTATCGGGCCCCGACGCGCGCGCGCTCGAGCAGATCGCCACGCCGCAACTCATCGTGCGCGTGCTGAGCGAACGCCTCGGTGACGCCAGCGCAATCAAGATGTGCTATGCCGCGATGACCAAGGGCGTGCAGGCACTGGTGCTCGAGTTGCTGGTCGCGGCGCGCCGACTCGGCGTCGATGCCGCGCTCGAAGCGCAGATCAAGGCCTCGCGCAGCGAAGTGTACGACTGGGTGCTCAGCGCGCTGCCGATCATGCCGCCGAAGGCTCATCGATGGGTGCCGGAAATGCGCGAGATCGCAAAAACTTTCGAAGGCGCCGGCCTTACGCCGCGGATGTTCGAAGGCGCGGCCGATATGTACACGTTCATCGCGGCGACCAGGCTGGGCAAGGAAACACCGGAAAACCGCGACAAATCGCGTAAAGGTCAGGACGTCGTCAAATCGCTGGCGGACGAGCCACGCACATTAAAATAGCATTGCTACGCGATCCGCATCGCAGAAGCGTGCATTTTCCCGCGGCACCTGGCGGGCGTAGATTCCGCCGCGGAGCGTAGGGGGGTAAATCCCCCCTACTGCACGCGATACATCGAGCGGCGGTCGCGCGTGAACGTAATAACTTCCGCCGCGCCGTCGCGTATGCTGCGCCCGAGCGTCAGCTTGCCCGAGCCATCGAGCAGCAATTCCTTGCGCAGCACGTGCACTTCGTCGCCGCTCTCGAGACACACGAACGTGCCGTTGAGGCTGTGGTCCACGAGGTAGAAGTGCGTGCGCATGAGGCGGATGCTGACGTGCTTGCGCGATGCCAGCTTCTCGTGCACGACCAGATCGCAATCATCACCGCGCCCGATGGTGATGTTGGGGCGCGACTGGTCGAGCCGCAGGCTCAGATTGCGGTGGGCGACGATCAGGCTGCCCTGGTCGCCGGGGATAATGCGATGCGAGCGCATGTTGACGTCGGTCAGGTCGGCGACGTCTTTGTGCCATACAACCTGATAGACGGTGGACTCGTCGCTGCTGCCCTTCAGCACTGCCTTGAATACCGGACGCACGGTGGTCCGCAACTCGGGCGATAGATTACGCTCGGTCGCTTCGGTAGTCAGTATCTGCTCGGCGGCGGCGACCGCAGTCAGGTAAGCCGCGGCATTGACGGTATCGCCGAACACGTCGTTATCCTCGACCAGCACCGGACCGTAGTGCAGGCCGATATGGATCTGGACATGATATTTGCCCGGCCGCTTGGCATCGATCTGCGACTGCATTTCGCTCGCGGCCTGGACGGCATCGTCGGCGCGCCGGAACGTGCACATGACTTCGTCGCCGATGGTTTTGACGACTTGGCCCTTGAAACGCTCCACTACCCCGGTGATTACCGACAGGCAGGCGTTGACGACGACGCGGGCCGCGTTATCGCCGAGCGTGCTGTAAAGCTTGGTGCTGTCGGTAATATCGGCAAACAACACCGCAAGGTTCTGAGTCTGACGCGCCATATGCCATTCGGAAGTTCAAACGCCGGATATTATCCCACACGAGACGCGCAGCTATGCGAAATCATGGCCGCGATAGCCCCTTATTTCAAAGCCTGGTGCACCCAGTGCGCTGCCGCCAGCGTCCGTGCGTCGCTGCCGAACGCGCCTACAACCTGCAGCCCCACGGGCAATCCATTCGGCGCGGTCGTGACCGGTATATTGACGCACGGCGTCCGCAGCAGTGTCCACATGCGGTTGAACACCGGGTCGCCGGTCATCTCCAGGCCGGCCGGCGCGGCGCCCGGCGCGCTGGGCGTCAACAGCACGTCGCATTCACCGAACACGTCGGGCAGCGTGCGGCGGCAGTTGCGCGCGAGCGATTGCGCCGCGTCGTAGCGCTCGTGCGTCACCATCAAGCCGTCCGTGAGTATGCCTTGCAGGCGGGCGCTGATCTGCGACCAGTGTGCCAAACGCTCGTGTGCCAGCGACTGCGCCTGCTCCGCGAACATGATGTCAATTTGTGCCTGCACGAGGCTGGCGTAGGTCGGCGGCAGCATGATTTCGCTGATCGCCGCGCCGGCGGCGCTGAGCGTATGCGCCGCCGACTCGAGCGCGGCAACAGTTTCCGGCTGCGCATGCTTCCATTCGTACGTTCGGCAGACCCCCACGCGCATCGGGGACGACCAGGCTTTGCCTACGATCAAATCATGCCGCCCGCTGACGGCCGCTGCAAAATAGGCGGCATCGGGCACATTGCGCGCTATGGTGCCCACTGTGTCGAGCGTGTCAGACAGCGCTTTGACGCCGACACGACTCAACAAGCCGAAACTCGGCTTGTAGCCGACCACGCCGCAGAATGAAGCCGGACGGATAATGGACCCGGCCGTCTGCGTGCCGAACGCGAGCGGCACCATGAAATCGGCGACCGCCGCGGCCGAACCGGACGACGACCCGCCCGGCGTGTGGCCCGGGTTGTGCGGATTGCGTGTCTTGTTCGGCTGCATTACCGCGAACTCGGTGGTGACGGTCTTGCCGATGACGATGCCGCCGGCGGCGCGCGTCAGCGCCACGCACGGCGCGTCCCATGCCGGACGGTGTGCGGCGTATATCGGCGAGCCGTAGGTTGTCGGCATATCGCGCGTATCGATCAGGTCTTTGATGGCGACCGGCACGCCATGCAGCAATCCCCGCGCCGCGCCTGTACCCATACTGGCGTCCGCCGCGCGCGCCTGCGCCAGCGCCGCATCGGCGTCGATGTGCATCCAGGCCTGCACTGCATCTTCCCGCGCAGCAATGCGATCTAGGCAATCGCGCACCAGCGCCTCGGAGGTAATCTTGCGCGCGGCGATCTGACGCGCGGCATCTACCGCCGACAGCATATTCAATGCACCCATCACGCGCTCCAGTCCTGGATCAGCCGGGTATAAATATCGACTGCCTGCTCGACGCGGTCAACCAGGCAGTATTCATCGGTCTGGTGCGCGAGCTGCGGCTCACCCGGCCCGAGCACCACCATCGGGATATCGCGATAAACTTCTTTAAGCACCGCGGCATCCGTGAAATACGTGGCGCTCTTCGGCTGCGGGCGCGCGCCCAGATGCGGCTGCGTAATATCGAACACGCGCTGCATCCACGGCTGCGCGGGGTCCGAATAAATGGCGCCGACATCTATCGTCGGCATCACATCCACCGTTTCCCCCAGCAGTCGCTCCATGCGCGAACGAATCTGCGCGTGGTCCTGCCCCGGTATCGTTCGGATATCGACGCCGATCACCGTCGCGTCCGGCACTGAATTGATGTTGAGACCGCCGTGCACTGTGCCGACATTGAGCGTGGGGCTGCCCATCAGTGCATGCGACGGCGTTTCGAAATCGAACCCCCGCAGTTTGCCGATCGCAGCCGCTGCTTTATAAATCGCATTATCGCCGCGCTCGGGCATGGAGCCGTGCGCCGTGACGCCATGCGTCGTGACGTCCAGCCACAAGGCGCCCTTGTGGCCAACCAGCGGGTAGTTCGCGGTCGGCTCGCCGATCACGAGCGCGCCGACTTCGCCGAGCAACTTGCCTTGTTTGACAAGGTGCGCGGCACCGCCGCAGCCGCACTCCTCGTCCGCGGTGATCACCAGCGTCGCGCCCGGCCCGTTCCTGAGCTTGTCCGCCATGCTGAGTGCCGCAACGACGAATGCCGCGACGCCGCTTTTCATGTCCGACGAACCGCGGCCGTACAGCTTGCCGCCCTCGAGACTCGCGCCGAATGCATCCACGGCCCATGCCGCGGCGCCGAGCGGCACGGTATCGATATGGCCGGTGAAGCCGAGCGGCCGCCTGTCTTTGGCGCCGCCGATCTTCGCGACGAGGCTAGTGCGCGTGGGCGCGAACTCCGCGTAGTCGACGCAGAAGCCCGCTCGTTTGAGCAAGTCGCCCAGATGCTGCGCGCATGCCTGTTCGGCACCCGGGGGATTGATGGTATTGAACTTGAGCAGCTCGCGCGTGAGCTGCACTGCATCCGGCATCGCACTCATTTCAAACTCCTTTGCCGTCGCGCAAATGACAGGCGACGAAATGACCGGGCCGCACTTCCTGCGTTGCCGGCTCTTCAACGCGACAGCGGTCGAACGCGTAAGGGCAGCGCGTATGAAAACGGCAGCCCGGCGGCGGATTGATCGGGCTCGGCACGTCACCACCGAGAATGATGCGTTTTTTCTGCGCGCGCGGGTCGGGCGTCGGCACCGCCGACAACAACGCTTCAGTATACGGGTGCTGGGGATGCGCGAACAACGAACGCTTGTCGGTCAGCTCGACGATTTTACCCAGATACATGACCGCGACACGATGGCTGATGTGCTCCACCACCGCGAGATCGTGCGCGACGAACAGATACGAAAGCTGCATTTCGCTTTGCAGGTCCATCAACAGATTGATCACCTGCGCCTGCACCGAGACATCGAGCGCCGATACCGGCTCGTCGCAGACTATCAAGCGCGGCCGCAGCGCCAGCGCGCGCGCAATACCGAGGCGCTGGCGCTGGCCGCCGGAGAATTCGTACGGATATTTGATCATCTGGTCGGTCCGCAATCCGACTTTGTCGAATAATGCCGCCACTCGCTCGCGGATTTCGCCGCGGCCCGCGCTCTCGAAATTGCGGATCGGCTCGCCGACGATGTCCTGCGCGCGCATGCGCGGATTGAGCGAGGAATACGGGTCCTGAAAAACCGCCTGCAGCTCACGCCGGTAAGGCCGCATGGCGGCGGCAGACAATTCATCGATGCGCTGGCCGCGCCAGTTTATCGAACCGCTGGTCGGCTCGACGAGCTTTAATACAGCCTTGCCGGTGGTCGACTTTCCGCAGCCGCTTTCGCCGACGAGGCCCAGAGTTTCGCCGGCAGCGATTGAGAAGCTCACGTCGTCGACTGCGTGCACCTGCCCGCTCACCCTCCCTAACACGCCTTTGCGCACCGGAAAATATTTCACCAGGCGTTTGACGTCGAGCAGAACCTCGGCGCTCACGTCCCGCCTCCACTTACGCGCGCGGCTTTCATGCGCCGTTTCCGCGCAAACGATCCGACTCCCAGCACGCAGCGTAGTGGCCCGGCGACTTCTCCTCCAGCGGCGGATACTCCCGCTGGCAACGCTCCACTGCATAGGCGCAGCGCGGTGCGAACACACAGCCCGCGATGTCTTCTTTCAGCGACGGCACCATCCCGGGAATTTCCGTAAGGCGCGCGCGTTCATTACTCCCCGCCGCTTCCAGCCGCGGGATCGACTTGAGCAAGCCCTCCGTATAGGGGTGGCGCGGGTGCGCGAACAAAGCGTCCACCGGCGCCTCCTCGACCTTGCGTCCGGCATACATCACGACGACGCGCTGCGCCATTTCGGCCACGACTCCAAGGTCGTGCGTGATCAGCACGATTGCGGCGCCGGTCTTTGCTTTCAGATCGCGCATGAGGTCGAGAATCTGCGCCTGTATCGTCACGTCGAGCGCGGTGGTCGGCTCGTCCGCGATCAGCAGCCGCGGATTGCACGCGAGCGCCATCGCGATCATCACGCGCTGGCGCATGCCGCCGGAAAGCTGGTGCGGATATTGTTCGATGCGGCGCGCAGCCTCGGGAATGTTGACCAGCGTAAGCATGTCTTCGGCGCGCTTCAGCGCCCGCGCGCGCGTCATTCCGCGGTGTAGCATCAGCGCCTCGCCAATCTGGCGGCCTATCGTCAGCACCGGGTTGAGCGACGTCATCGGCTCCTGGAATATCATCGAGATTTCGTTGCCGCGCACCTTGCGCATTGCATCTTCGGATAATCCGATCAGGTCGCGCCCCTGAAACATCAGGCGCCCGTTGACGATCTTTCCCGGCGGTTCCGCGATCAACCGCAGGATAGACAGCGAGGTGACGCTCTTGCCGCAGCCGGATTCGCCGACGATCGCGAGGGTTTCGCCCGGATAGACCGTGAACGACACGCCGTCGACTGCGCGCACGACGCCGTCACGCGTATAGAAATAGGTCTTGAGGTTGTCGACCTCGAGCAACGGCGCGACTGTGTTCAAAGCCGTATCCATTACATTCTCCGCGCGAGCCGCGGATCGAGCGCGTCGCGCATGCCGTCGCCGAGCAGATTGACCGCGAGCACCGTCACCGACAGAAAAATGCCCGGAAACAAAATCAGATAGCCGGCAATCTGAAATAGACTGCGCGCCTCCGCCATAATGTTGCCCCAGCTCGGAATGTTCGGCGGCGTGCCTGCTCCGATGAACGAGAGGATCGCTTCGGTAATCATCGCCGACGCGCATACATAGGTCGCCTGCACCAGCAGCGGCGCCATGGTGTTCGGCAGGATGTGGCGGACCAGTATGCGCGGCAATGTGGTGCCGGCCGCGACCGCCGCCTCGACGTACGGCTGCTCGCGCAACGTCAGCACGAGGCTGCGCACGAGCCGCACGACGCGCGGCACTTCCGCGAGCGTAATCGCGGCAATCACATTTTCGACGCTCGCGCGCGTCAACGCCATCAACGCAATCGCCAGCAGCACCGGCGGGATCGACATCAGTCCGTCCATAACGCGCATCACGATCGCGTCGAGCCAGCGCACGAACCCGGTTACAAGTCCGATGGCAAGACCAACCAGCGTGCTGAACAGCGCGACCGCGATACCGACGGTAAGCGACACGCGCGTGCCGTACAAGACGCGGCTGTAGACGTCGCGCCCCAGCATATCGCTGCCGAACCAGAATTCCGCCGAGGGCGGCTTGATGCGGCGAACCGGCGCTACCGCCTGCGGATCGATGGTGCCCAGCCACGGCGCGAAAACCGCGATCATCACCATGAGCAGCAGCACCACGCCGCCAGCTATTGCGGTCGGATGGCGGCGGAACGATTCACGGAAACGTTGCCACACGGGCGAGACCGACTTTGGCACCGCAACGATTGCGATTGCGGTCATCAGTATCGGATCCGCGGATCGAAATACATGTAGCTCATGTCAACCGCCAGGTTCACGAGCACGTACGCACCCGAGAACAGCAGAATCACGCCCTGGATAATCGGATAGTCGCGCCGCAGAATCGCATCCACCGTGAGCCGGCCTATCCCCGGAATCGCGAACACCGTTTCGGTGACAATCGCGCCGCCGATCAAAAGTGCGATGCCTATGCCGATGATCGTTACGATCGGTACCGCGGCGTTCTTCAGCGCATGGCCCATCAGCACCGCATTGGATGACAGGCCCTTGGCCTGCGCGGTCCTTATGTAATCCTGGGAAAGCACATCGAGCATGGACGCCCGGGTGATGCGCGCGATCAACGCGATATATACGGTGCCGAGCGCGGTGCTCGGCAACACGAGATGGCGAAACCACTCCCACACGCCTTCGCGCAGCGGCCGGTATCCCTGCACCGGGAGCCAGTCGAGACCGATCGAGAAAGTCTGGATCAATACGTAGGCGAGGACGAATACCGGCACCGAAAAGCCGAGCACCGAAAAAGCCATCACTGCGCGATCCACCCACGTGCCGACCTTGGCCGCCGCGATCACGCCGAGCGGCACCGCAATCGCGACTGATAAAAGCAGCGTGCAGACTGTCAACGCGACAGTGGGCTCGATACGCTGACCGATCAGATGCGTTACCGGAAGATTGGTGAATATGGAGGTGCCGAGGTCGCCGTGCAGCAGTGCCCACACCCAGCCGCCGAAGCGCACGAAGAACGGCTCGTCGAGCCCCAGCTTCGCGCGGATTTTCCGGATGTCATCGTCGGTCGCGGCGTCGCCCGCAAGAATTGCCGCGGGGTCGCCCGGCGTCAGGTAGAGAAGCGAGAAAACGACGAACGCGACCACCGCCATGACAACAATGGTCGCGCCCAATCGACGAACTACATAAACTAACACCTAACCCGGCCGCCGCGAAACCGGGCAATGGCAATGTCGCCGGGAAAAAACACGGGTACTACGAACAAGAGGAGCCTCCCCTTGTATATCCCCCGGTATCGAACAAGGGGGCGCCCCCCCCTTGTCCCCCAAGCGAACTCGCTTCGCAGCGTAAATCCCCCCGATCAACGTTCCCCATCTTCGCCATGGATACTAAGTGGAACTGCTATTTCTTTTCAACATTCCACAGCAGATTGATCGGCGCAATGATGAGCCCGCTGATGTTCGATCGGTATGCGGTCGGCAGGATGAAGCGGCCAGTCGGGATGATGGGCACGAAGTCGAACGCCTCCTTCTGCACTGCATCCGCCGCCTTCTTCGAACTCGCCGCGTCGGCGGCGTTGAACCAGGCTTCACGCAGTTCTTCCATTTTGGCATCCGTCGGCCAGCCGAACCAGGCTTTCTCGCCGGTGCCGCGGATCGGAAAGTTCACTGCCGGGTTGACCATGTCGGGACCAACGAGCCAGGTATGGAATATCGACCACCCGCCCTTTTCCACGGGTTCCTTGACCGCGCGGCGCGTGATCAGCGTGCCCCAATCGCCAGCCTGGATTTCGGCATTGAGGCCCATCTTCTTCAGGATATCGAGCGTCAGCAGGGATTGTGCATGCACGATCGGCTGGTCCGTCGCGTCGATGATGACGATCTTCTCGCCTTTGTAGCCGGACTCCTTGACGAGCTGCTTGGCTTTCTCGACGTCGCGCTTGCCTTTGAGCGGCTCGGCCGAAATTTCCGACGATAGCGGCGTGCCGCACGTGAAATAGGAATAGCACGTATGGCCGTTTTTCGGATCGCCCGCTATGCCGATCACGTAATCCTGCTGGTTCACCATGTAAAGCAGCGCCTGGCGCATCTTCTGGTTGTTGAACGGCGGATGCAGGAAGTTGAAGCGGATCATGCCCATCGAGCCCAGCAGGTCGATGTTCTTGACCGTGATGTCCTTGTTCTTGGCGAGCACCGGGATCAGATCGGGCGGCAGCTGCTCCCAGATGTCCGCTTCACCGGCGTTTAAAGCTGCCGCGGCAGTCGCGGAATCCGGGATGTAGATCCACTCGACGCGATCGACCTTGACCACCTTGCCGCCGGACGCCCACGATGGCGCCTCTTTGCGCGGCACATAATCGGTGTTCTTCACGTAAACGACCTTGCTGCCGGGTACCCATTCTTCCTTGACCATCTTGAACGGCCCCGAACCGGTCGCGTCTTCGATATTCTTGAACGCATCGGTCTTCGCCACGCGCTCGGGCATGATGAACGGCACGTTCGACGACGGTTTGCCGAGCGCTTCGAGCGTCAGCGGAAACGGCTTCTTCAGCTTGAGGCTGAACGTCTTGTCGTTGACCGCGCTCCACGCTTCGGTGGCTTCGGCGAGCTTCTGGCCCAGCGCGTCGCGCTTCGCCCAGCGCTCGACCGACGCGATGCAATCGGCGGACTTCACAGGCTGGCCGTCATGGAACTTCAAGCCGTCGCGCAGCGTGAACGTGTACGTGAGCTTGTCTTTCGAGAGCTCGAACTTGCCGACCATTTGCGGCTTGACCTGGAACTTGTCGTCCATCGCAAACAGCGTGTCGTACACCATGTAGCCGTGGTTGCGCGTGATGTAGGCAGTCGTCGCGATCGGGTCGAGAATGCGCAGGTCTGCCTGCGGAATGAATTTGAGAACTTTCTGCTGCGCAAATGCAACGCCGGACACCAGCATCGCCGCCAGCGCTGCCGCCGCAATCGCACCGCCCGCCGAACGAAATGGCTTCAACATGGTAACCCCCTGTGATGTAAAACGTGACCGGTCACAACGACCCGGGCCATGCAAGTGCCCGGCACTGACTGACGCAGCAGATTACGTCATGTTCCTGCCGCATTACAAGCACCGCCGCAAATTAGCGAATTTGAGCAATATCAGCGCACTACCGGGGCGCATATTGCGCTGCGATGGTGCGCAACGTTAAGCGTCGAAGGGGTAAAGCGGCCGCTGCAGGTTTCGATAGTCGAACAAGCCGAAATCGGACGAACAGACGCCGGCGCTGGCGCACTCGATGATCGTCCCCGCGAGCGGCGCGAACACCGGGCGGTAATACATGCGCGATTTCAATATGAGATAGCGCTCGCGCACCGCATCCAGTCCGGTGCAGCTGAAGACACCCATGTCCCACGGCTCCTGCGTCTGCTCCGTCACCACTTCTGCGCGCAGCGCCGGTGTCGAACAACACAGTGCGTGCCATGTAGCAGCGCGTGCCCGTATAAATCGGACCGCTGATCGTGTATTCGCCGCTGACTATCGCGCGCACCTTGCCGGTCAGCCGCAACGGCGCCCGCGAGGCCATACCGATTTTCGGCATGGACACTTTGTTGCCGAGGTCCACAGTGGCAGTTGCACCGACGCCGGCGGCAATCAGCTTCGCCACGGCCTGCGGATCGCAGATCGGCCCGACGCCGATATGCGTAAGTCCCTGCCGCAGGCATTCCGCGAGCACGTCCATCGTGTCGCAAGTGCCGCCCGACATGCAATTGTCGCCATGATCCAGCAACAGAGTGAGCCCGTGCCTGACGGCTTTCGCGCGCGCGATCGAGTCGGCGAGCGGCGTCTGCGTGAATATGAATTCGCTCTTGCGCGCTGCAAGCATGGCGCTGCACTCGTTCGCAGCCAATTGGGCCTTACCGTTATCTCCATTCATCACGACGACGACGCTCATGCCGGCATCGGCGACATCCGCGAGATAGAAACCGCCGAACACCGTCGCCGCCAGCGCGCCGTGCCGCTCGAGATCATGCGCAAATTCGACACCATCGCGCATCGCGCCCGGCAACTCCGTGTTCTGACAAAGCGTCTGCGCGAGCACACCAGGACGCGCGAGCGCGACGACCGGCTTTGTTTTACCGTCGAGCATGTCGAAGAGCAGACGTGCGGCATGCGCACCCGTATCGTACATGTCGACATGCGGATAAGTTTTAAAGCCGACGACGACGTCGGCGAGCCTGACCATGCGCTCCGACACGTTGCCATGCAGATCGAGCGCCAGCGCCAAAGGGGTTCGAGGTGCCACCGCGCGCACCTGTTCAAGCAGCGCGCCTTCGCCGTCGGCCATGTCCTCGACCACCATGGCGCCATGCAGGTCGAGCATGATCGCATCGCAGCCTCCTGAAATCGCCGTTACGATCGCATCGCACATGACGCGATAAGCTTGCGCGTCCACCGGCCCGCTCGGATTGGCCATCGCGAACAGCGGCGTCACTATCTCGCAATGCCGGCGCTCCACCATGTCGATAAAGGCGCCCATCGCCGTCGCCGATCCTTTGCCCGCGGCGTACGCGTCGGCGCCGAACGCCGGCCCGCGCGGGTCGCCGCCGCCGAAAGCCGCCAGCGGCGTCGGCAATGGAGAAAACGTATTGGTTTCGTGATTGAGGCGGGCGATGACGATCTTCACCGCTCAATTCTAACGGAACATCCTTTTGTTCTGCATTGCCACCCGATTCGGCGGCATGTTTTAATTGGCCGTGCCAGACACCCTCTCACGCGCCATCGTCCACAGCGCCTGCCCGCATGACTGCCCGAGCACGTGCGCGCTCGAAGTCGAAATGATCGACAGTCATCATATCGGGCGCATACGCGGCGCCAGCGCCAATCCGTATACGTCCGGCGTGGTGTGCGAAAAAGTGTCGCGCTACGCCGAACGCGTTCATCACCCCGATCGGCTCGCGCAACCGCTGAAGCGCAAAGGCGCCAAGGGCGGTGAATTCGCGCCGCTTTCGTGGGAGTCCGCGCTCGACGATATCGCAGAACATTTCATGCGCGCAGCGCAGCGCCATGGCAGCGAAACCGTATGGCCTCTCTACTACGCCGGCACCATGGGTCTCGTGCAGCGCGACGGCATCGAGCGCCTGCGTCACGTGATGCGCTATTCGCGCCAGCATTCGACTATTTGCACGGCGCTGGTAGACGCCGGATGGATGGCCGGCGTAGGCGCCAAAATGGGGCCCGACCCGCGCGAAATGGCGGAAGCCGGTCTCATCATCGTATGGGGCGGCAATCCTGCGTCGACCCAGGTCAACGCCATGACGCATATCGCGAAGGCGCGGCGCGAGCGCAACGCGCATTTGATCGTCGTCGATCCCTATCGCAGTTCGACCGCCAAAGTCGCCGATACCCACTTGATGCTGAAACCGGGCACCGACGGCGCCCTCGCCTGCGCGATCATGCATGTCATGTTCCGCGACGGTCATGCCGATCGTGAATACATGCGCACCCATGCCGACGTCCCCGGCGAGCTCGAAAAACACCTTGCGTCGCGCACGCCGCAATGGGCCGCTGCCATCACTGGCCTGCCGGTCGCGCAAATCGAGACCGTGGCCAGACTTTACGGCACAACGCAGCGCGCGTTCATACGCGTCGGCTATGGTTTCTCGCGTTCGCGCAACGGTGCTGCAAACGTGCATGCGGTTTCCTGCCTCGCCACTGTCGGCGGCAAATGGCAATACAAAGGCGGCGGCAGTTTTTACAGCAACGGCGACATTTACAAGATTAACGAATCATTGATCAAAGGGACCGACTGCCTCGATGCGTCGATCCGCATGCTTGACATGTCGCGCGTAGGCCCCGTCCTCACCGGCGACAAATCCGATCTCGGTGGTGGCCCGCCGGTCACCGCGATGCTGATTCAAAATATGAATCCGGCTGTCGTGTGCCCCGATTCCAAAGCCGTACGCACCGGTTTCATGCGCGACGATCTGTTCGTCTGCGTGCACGAGCAGTTCATGACGGACACCGCCAAGCTTGCAGACATCGTGTTGCCGGCGACGACCTTCCTCGAACACGACGACATGTACCGCGCCGGCGGCCATTCATACTTCCAGGTTACGCGTAAAGTCATCGAGCCGTACGCGCAGGCGCGCGAAAATCACTTCGTAATTTGCGAACTGGCCAAACGCCTGGGCGCCAGGCATCGCGGATTCGGGATGACCGCTTGGGAGATCATCGACGAATCCCTGAAACTGTCCGGCTATCCGGACGCGGAAACGTTGCATCGCGATCATTGGATCGACCGTCAGCCGGACTTCGATCAGGCCCATTTCATCAAGGGGTTTCCGACGAGTGACGGCAAATTTCACTTCAAGCCGGACTGGGCGGCGCGCGGCAAATACCACGCGAAAATGCCGGCCCTGCCCGATTACATGGGGAGCGAAGAACATGCCGACGCGACTCACCCGTTCAAGCTCGTCACATCGCCTGCGCGCAGCTATCTCAACAGCACGTTCACAGAAACGCCGACCTCGCAGAAGCGCGAACGGCGGCCGACCCTGCTCATACATCCTGAAGACTGCACTCGTGTCGGCATAACGACAGGCGCCCGCGTCGAGATAGGCAATTTGCGCGGCTCGATCATATTGCACGCCAAAGCATTCGACGGCGTGCAGCCTGGAGTCGTCGTCGTCGAATCGATCTGGCCCAACTCAGCCTTCGCAGGCGGCATCGGCGTTAATTCACTTGTCGGCGCGGACGCCGGCGCGCCAAATGGCGGCGCGGTGTTTCACGACAGCGCAGTGTGGGTCAAGCCGGCCTCAACCTGAACTCATTGCTTGCTCCGGGCAATCAGAAGCAACGCAAGCGTTCACAATATCCGTCCGTCGGTCCCGGCTTCTAGTGACGCTATACGTCGTGCCGCCGGCGGTCACCGGCACGATAATCCTGACCGGTCTTGCCGGATAGCTCTGCACTTGCGAAAGCGGGCAGGAAAAGCCGAGTACCGATCCCGCGACTGCCGCGGTCAGGATTTTCGTATCAGCCTCAGTTTGTCCTGCATCCGCGCGTCGAACCGCGCGAGGTCGATGATGATGCGCGCATGGATGCCTTCGCCGATGCGCTCTTTCTCGTCTTCGGCGTGCACGCTGAACGTCAATGTGCGCTTCTCGACTTTCATCAACTCCGCGTACGCGCTTACGCGCATGCCGACCGGCGTTGCCGCAGTGTGGGTAATATCGAGATGGGTGCCGACGGTCTGATGCCCGGCCGGCAAGAGGCCTTCGACTGCCTGTAAAGCTGCCGCCTCCATCAGATTCACCATGACCGGTGTCGCCAGCACATGCACGCGCCCGCTGCCGACGTGCGGCGCGGTATGCTCTTCGCTCACGACAATTTCAACCCGCCCCTTGAGTCCGGGCCGCAGCGCGCTGGCGTCATTCATGTCGAACCCAATTCACAGGAAGTCAATGCGAAAACAAAAACGGCCATCCGATGATGGCCGTTTTGCATGCGTGCACTGGCGTGTCCAGCTATTTCGGCGCCTGCTCGTAACCGGCGCAGATGCTGGAGGTCCCGACGTCGCGCGCGATCGCCGCGCTGTCGGCGTCGAGCTTGCCTTCATTCAGCATCTTTTTTGCATTTGCGCAGGCCTCGCGGCGGTCCGTCTCGGTTGAAGAGAACGATGTGATCCCGATTATGCTGGTGGTGCTGCGGATCTTGCGCAATGTGCCGCCCGGATATCCGCTTTTCAGCATCATGTCCATCAATTCGGTGGCGCGATAAGGATCGGCGTAAGCGCTCAACCCCAGAAAGCCGACCTTGTTGTAATAATCGTAAGCGCGGGCGCGCGCGAGGTTGCTGTTGTCGACCCCGCGTTCGAGCAGGCGCAACGCGATGCGAACGCGTTGGTCCTCGGACATATCACGGAACTGGTCGGGAATGTCTGAGCTGAACAGCAACGCACTCGCCTCGACGCAGACATCGCCGCTCACTTTGCCGGAGGGGACTTCGGTTTCGCATTTTTCCCGCAAGGCCTTGAAGGCCTCGGCATTCTTGCTGGGTGCGGTAGGCTGCGGCGTATACGCAGGCTGGTTTGGCGATGAGGACATGCCGGGCTCGGACGGAAATGCACCCTGCGCAAGCGAGTTAAAACTTGCCAATCCTGCCGCGGCGGCAACTGCCGCGACCGCGCCGGCAAGAACGAATTCACGAGCATTCATAAAGCCTCCCCTGATTGAGACGGGAATTTTACTTGCATGCGTGCGATAACGCCACGGTCTCGATGTGATGTTTCTCACCTGGCGCAGCCCCTATACCGGGACGCCCCGCTCCGCCAAGTCCCAGTACAACCCCGTCATCATCTGCAGGCCTTCGCGCAGAATGGGCGCGAGCACATGTTCGTCGGGGGCATGCTGTGAGCAGCCCGCATAAGAGTGCGGCACCCAAATCGTGGGCAGACCGAGCGTGTCGGCGAAGCACTCATTGGGAAGCGAGCCGCCGATATTAGGCAGAATCGCTGGCCTGGCGCCCGTCGTGCGCACAATAGAATCCGCTGCCCAGCGCACCCATGGATGATCGGGATCCAGGCGCGTGGCATGAAAAAACCCTTTTTTCGCTTGCTCGACCTGCACCATGCCGTAGCCATGTGCATCCAGATGCTTGCGTAATGCAGGCACGAAGGACAGCGGTTCGCTGCCGGCCACGAAGCGGATCTGGCAATGTGCCGTGGCGCGCCCCGGTATCGCGTTCACCGGGTTTTCCGGATTGCCGGTCCTGAATGCGAGGATTTCGAACGTATGCCAGCCGTAAACTTTTTCGGCGCGGGTAAACCCGGGTTCGCCCCACCAGTCATCAACGGCAGGCTCATCGGCACCCGGCTGAACGGCGCAATCCGCAAGCGCCTTGCGCACCGACACTGGAATCGACGGCGGCAGGATTGCGGGCACCAGCACCTTGCCTTCCCGCGTAACGATGCTCGCGAGCGCGTGCGCGAGTATCACGCCCGGATTTGCCAGCAATCCGCCCCAGTTGCCGGAATGGTGAGCGCCTTCGCGCAATTCCACCGTGAAATCCATGTTGAGCGCGCCGCGCGAGCCCAGATAGATTGTCGGGCGCTGCGCGGAAAGGCGCGGACCGTCGGAAGCAATCAGCACATCGGCCTTGAGCCGCGCGCTTTCACGGGCGCAGAATTCCTGCAAGCCCGGCGAGCCCACCTCCTCGCCGGTCTCGATCAGAAATTTCGCGTTGAAGCCCAGCTTGCCGCGCTCTGCGATGACGGTCGCGAGCGCCGCCATGTTGATCGAATGCTGCGCCTTGTTGTCGGCAGCGCCGCGCCCGTAGTAGCGCTCGCCTTCCTGCTTGAGCTCCCACGGCGACAGCCCTGCGCGCCACTGCCCTTCCAGTCCACGTATCACGTCGCCATGACCGTAAGAGAGCACCGTCGGCAGATTTGCACCTTCGATCCGCTCGGCAAAGAGCAGCGGTCCGGCGCCCGCGACTGGGTTTTCGAAAATTTTAACTTTGAAACCTGTGCGTTCGAAGGCGGGCGCGAGTTCCTCCTTCAGATAAGCGCCAAGGAGCGACCGGCTTTCGGGCACCTGGCTTTCGGTGCGATAGGCGACGCGACGCGCAAGGTCGGCGACAAAAGCGCCCTCGTCGAAATGGCGCGTGGCGCGCGAGATCGCAGATTCGCGGGTCATCGTGCTTACTCCTTGTAATCCGGATAGCGCTGCTCGACCAGTGCCATACTCGCGATCCAGTCGCGGCTCTGCGCGTCGTACTGTCCCATGCGACCGAATTTCCTGACGCGCTCGGCGCACACCTCAGGCGCCGGCGTGATTACCGGCGTGCCGCCTGCCAGCGCGCCGACCTGCGCGCGGCATGCAAGCTCGAAGAAGTGATGAAAAATGTACGCTTCCGGCAACGTCGTGCCGCACACCAGCGCACCGTGATTCTCGAGAATCATCACCCACTTATCGCCGAGCTCGCGCGCGAGATGATGCGAGCCTTCCGCCGTCGTGTCGTCGACTTCATTCGCGTAGTAGGCAATGCGCTCGTAAAAGCGCATGGCCTGCTGCGTGATCGGCAACAACCCGCATTTCTGCGCCGACACGGCGAGATTGGCCGGTGAATGCGTGTGCACCGCCGCCCTGATGTCTGGACGCGCTTTCATCAGCGCGGCGTGGAGGTTATAGGCGGCGGGGCTCGCCTTATAAGGCGCATCCATCACCTTATTGCCATCGACGTCGTATTTGACGAGATTGGACGCGGTAACCTGCTCCATGAAGACATTGTCCGCTTTGACGAGAAAATGGCCGGCCTCGCCCGGCACGCGCGCCGAAATATGGTTGTACGTCATATCGACGAATATAAAATGCGCGACCAGCCGGTGCGCCGCCGCGAGCTCGCAGCGCAACTGCCATTCTGCATCACTAACACGTTCGCGGACGAGCGAGCTCTTTACTGGCATCGATCCCGTATTGCTAACCATTGGATTCCTTCGACGGTGGACGCGAAACTGCGAAACTTTAACACGGCGTGCCGGTGAACTTTCTCCGCCGCCCTGCGCCGTGTGCAATGCACAAACCTCGACTGCGCGGTGGCCGCCGCGCAGATATTGCTAGGCAGACCCGGCTGTGCTAAAAACGTATTCATAACAATTCACGCCGGCACCGCCGGCAATTCCGGAGGAAGCTTCATGCCTAGCCGTTATTTACGTCACTCGATCGTCGTTGCGGCCGCTCTGCTGGCCGTGCAATCCACCATGGCATGCGCAGCCGACAGCGCGCTCGATTACGGCTTTTTCAAGGCCAGCGTCGAGCCGATATTTCTCAAGAAGCGGCCCGAGCACGTGCGCTGCTACGTCTGTCATTCCGAAAACAACAATGCTTTCCACCTGGAAAAACTGTCGCCGGGCGCCAAATTCTGGAGCGAAGAACAATCGCGCAAGAACTTTGCTTCGGCGTCGAGCCTCGTGATACCCGGAGAGCCGATGAAAAGCCGCTTGTTGCTGCAGCCGCTTGCGCTCGAATCCGGCGGCAATGCATATCATTCTGGCGGCCGGCAATTCGAAAGCAAAGACGCGCCGGAATGGAAAATACTCGCGGCCTGGGCAAACGGCAAGAAAGCGCCGGTCAAATAGACCAAACTCATCGCATGAAAAAACGGCGCCCCAGGGGCGCCGTTTTTTTATTCCCGAATACGTGACCGATTATTAACGCATGACCAGCGTATTCATCCGCTTGGGTACCTGACCGACCGGCACCTGGGCGACGATCTTCAGCGTTTTCGCATCAATCGCGGAAACCGAGTTGAAAGTCGAATTGCCTACGTACACCTGCTTTCCGTCGCCGGAGAACGTGAGCCAGTCCGGAATCGAGCCGATCGGCTCGCGTCCGGCGATCTTGCGGTCCGGCAGCGCGGCGAATCCCACCGGCTTCAAGTCAGGCAGCGAGTATACGAACACGCCGTTTGCAATGTGGCTGTTGGCCCACAGCGTCTTGCCGTCCGGCGAGATACCAATACCGTGGGACGGCACTCCCGCACCGACGCGCCCTTCCACGACACCATAACCATTGGGCTGATCGGGAAATTTAATCCTAGCGACTTCTTTGCGCGCATTAAAGTCGACCACCGCGAAGCCGTGCAGATTCGAGAGCTGAACGAACACGCGGCTCGTGGAACCGTCGGCTGCTTTTTCAATCGCCATTGGCCGCACGCCGCCGTCGAACTCGATTTCCCACGCGGTTTTCTCGGTCGCCAGATCGACGACGTTCATGAACTTCTTGCGCGTCGAGCCGGAAATCGCGTACTTGCCATCGGGCGTAACGTACGTGTTGTGCAGCCGGCTCGTCATCGGGATGGTTTTCGAGAGTTTCTGCCCGACGGCGTCGATGATGTCCAGCGTCCCCGGCTCGGTGATTGCGACCACGATGCGTTTGCCGTCGGGTGTCACCGCGAGGTTGTTCGGACGGCCGCTCAGCGGGATGTGCTTGACGATCTTCCCCGACTTCTGGTCCACCACCTCGAGCGTGCTGTCAGATTCGTTGCTGACATAGACCCACTTCCCGTCAGGCGAGAAGCCGACACCGTGCGACGCTTCGATGCCCTTGATTTCCTGCACGACCTTGTTGGTGGCGGAATCGATGACGTGGATACTGTCACCCGCACTGTTAGTCACGTAGATACGCGACGATTCGGCAGCCGCCGGCCAGGCCGCCGCGATTGCCAGCGTCATGAAACCGAGTCGAAACTTGTTATTTTTGGCCATAGTCAACATCCTCCTTGATGGGCGAAGTCAGTCTAAGCTGATGGAAGAGCAAAGGCAATGCGGCAGTGCGGCATCTCTGGTTCATTCGTCATCGGCCGCCTCCTTTTCGATGTCTATGCCGTAGTCGCATTTTATTTTACCGGCGGATGTCTTGCCGTCGATGAAATCGGCCATCAGTACTGCGCGGTCGCGACCGGCGGGCGCGCCGAACCCCCCGCCTCCGGGCGTCATGATGCGCAGATGCTGGCCCTGCTTGATGCGGCCGCTGTACTTGCTCGGGATCTTTTGCATGGCGCCGCCGTCCTCTTCGAGGAAAAAAGCGCTGAAGCTGCCATTGCCACCTTCGTAAAGGCCGCGCGGCGCGAATGCCGCACGATCGCCCCGCACATTGACTGACGCGCTCTCCGCCAGCATTTCATACTCGCGAAGGATGCCGAGACCGCCACGAAATTTTCCGCTGCCGCCGGAATCGGGCACGAGCTCATAACGCGTCACGCGCACCGGGTAGTCCATCTCGATCGACTCGACCGGAATGTTCATCGCATTCGACGTGCCCGTGCTCACCGCATCCGCGCCGTCAGCCGTCTGGCTGCCACCCATGCCGCCGTTGTAGCTTTCATAAAACACGAAGTTGCGGCCGGTGCGCGGGTCCACCCCGCCGAAAGAGACGCCAACCGGCACGCCGCAGCATTGCGCGCCGACCTTGGCCGGCACCGCGAGCGCGAGTGCGCCCATCACCGTATCGGCAACGCGATTGACCGTGACCGAACGCGCGTTGACCGGCGCGGGATGGCGCGGATTAAGCAGCGTGCCTTCCGGCACATGCACTTCGACGACGCGCGTGAGGCCATCATTGAACGGAATGTCGTCCGGCAGCACGCAGCGCACGCAATAGAATACGGTGGTCCATGCTTTCGACAGCGGCGAATTGAGCGGCCCGCGCACCTGCGCGTCGGTGCCGGTGAAATCGAACTTCATTCTGTCGTCGCATACTTCCAGCTTCACGTGAATCTTGATCGGCCTGGTCAGATCGACGCCGTCATGGTCCATGTAATCGGTGAATTCGAATACACCGTTGGGTATGTCGCGGATCGCGGCGCGCGCCTTCTTCTCCGCATAGTCGATCAGCAATTCCATTGCATGGCTGACGCCTGCATAGCCGTAGCGCCCGAGCAGGTCACGCAGGCGCTGCTCGCCTTTGAGCAAAGCCCCCTGCTGCGCGCGCATGTCGCCCATGAATATGTCGGGCCCGCGCACATTCGCGCATATCATGTCGATCAGCGTCTTGTTTTCACTGCCGGCATCGACCAGCTTGACCGGCGGAATCACCAGGCCTTCCTGGTACAGCTCAGTCGCCGTCATCGGATTGCTGCCTGCGACCATGCCGCCGACGTCGGTGTAGTGAATGATGCAGCCGGCGAACACGATCAGGCGGCCGTCGTGGAAGATCGGCCGGAACACCGCGATGTCCGGCAAATGGCTGCCGCCCCGATAGGGATCGTTGACGATGTAAACGTCGCCGGCATGCATCGTCGGCTGCGGAAATTCCTTGATGACCTCCTGCAGCATGAAGCGCATGGATCCCAGGTGCCCGGGCACTACTACCGGCTGTGCGACGATGCGGCCGGCCGCGGTGAATATCGCGCATGAGGCATCCTGCGCTTCCTTGACGACCTGCGAGTACGCCGAACGCAGCAGGGTCAACTGGATTTCCTCGGTGATCGCGTTCAGCGCATTGGAGAATATTTCCAGCCGGTACGCATCAAACGAAACGGTATGCGGCGCGTTCATCATGTTTGTCTTTCACGCGTAATCATGAGATTGCCGACCCGGTCACAACGCACGTTCCATCCCGGCGGCACGACCGTGGTCGAGTCAGCCGCCTCGATCAACGCAGGGCCGGCCACCGAGTCTTCAGCGAGCATCAACGCGCGGTCATAGCAAGCGCAGTCGAGCATGCCGTGATCCCTGAAATAGACCTTGTGCGGGGCTTTGCGCGCTCTTTGGGCGGTGCCATCCCCCTGCGCCAGCGGCTGATGCTCGAGACGCCGCGAATTACCGACGGCGGTCACCGACAAGGTCACGAATTGAATAATGCCTGCGGTATCGCGCCGCCCGTACATGCGCTCGTGCAGCTGATGAAAAGATTCGGAGATTTCCGGCTGGTCAGCACCGGTCAGCGCGCGGTCCGGCAACCGCATATTAATTTCGTACGCCTGGCGCCGGTAGCGCATATCGGCCGAGCGTTGAAACGTAATTGTGCCATCGGCGAGGCCGTAGAGCTTCAGCGCTTCGCGTCCGCGACGCTCGAGCTCGGCGAAAACTTTTTCAACCGCGGCAATATCCCCGCCGATGACGGCTTCAACGTGCGTCTGGCGAAAGTCGTAGCGGATGTCGGCGATGAGCAGGCCCTGCGCGGACAGCAGGCCCGGCGCCGGCGGCACGATGACTTCGCGCACGCCAAGATCCCCCGCCAGCTCGATGCCATGCACGGCGCCGTTGCCGCCGAATGCGACGATCGTGAAATCCGCCGGGTCGCAGCCTTTTTCAACCGTCACGATGCGCAGCATCTTGAGCATGTTCGCGTTGGCGACTTCGACGACCGCCGCGCACGCTTCTTCGACCGTGATATTGAGAGGCTTGGCGAGTTGCTCCTGCACGATGCGGCGCGCGCGCTCGAGATCGAGCTTCATTTCGCCGCCAAGGAAATATTCAACGGGAATCCGCCCGAGCAAGAAGTTGGCGTCGGACACCGTGACACGGTCACCACCGAGCCCGTAAGCGATGGGCCCGGGGTCGGCGCCCGCGCTTTGCGGCCCGACTTTCAATACGCCGCCACTGTCGAGCCAGGCAATCGATCCGCCGCCGGCGCCCACCTCAGCGAGGTCGACGGTCGCCGCTCCCACGTAGTAGCCGCCGCCCTGCAAAATGCGCGAAATATTGATGCCTGCGCCCAATTCCTGGCCGGGCGACTGGCGCACCTCGCCGTTCTCGATTAGACCGGCTTTGGCCGTGGTGCCGCCCATGTCGAATGAAATCAGGTTTGTCCGCCCGGCGAGCTTGCCGAAGTGCGCGGCCGCGATGACGCCTGCCGCCGGGCCCGATTCGACGATGCGGCACGGCATCTTCGTCGCTTCCGCCCAGGAAATGATGCCGCCGTTGGATTGCATCATGTGCAGCGGCACCTTGATGCCGGCCTTGTCGAGCGCGCCGCTCATGCGCTCGAGATAAGTTGACACACGCGGACCGAGACAGGCGTTGACCACGGTCGTGCTGGTGCGTTCGTATTCGCGGTACTGGGGATAAATGTCGCTCGACAGCGTGACAAAGCAGCCCGGCAGCATCTCCCTCGCAATTTCGCCAGCGCGCTGTTCGTGTGCGGCGTTGCGAAATGAAAACAGGAAACAGATCGCGAGCGCTTCGATGCGTTCGCCTGCCAGCTTTTTTAATGTTTTTTTCAGCACGGCTTCGTCGAGCGGCGTTACGACCGCGCCGGCGGCGTCGATACGCTCCGGTATGCCAAACGACAGCCGACGCGGCACCAGCGGCGCGATTTTTTTATAGGATTGGTCAAACAGGCTGTAGCGCTTATGGCGCTGGATCTCCAGCAAGTCGCGAAACCCTTCCGTCACCAGCAGGGCCGTGCGCGCACCCGCGCCTTGCAGCACTGTATTCGAAGCGACGGTGCTCGCGTGGGTGAACTGGCTGACGCGCGCAAGTTCGAGGCTGAGCTCATCTCGCGCGCGGCGCACGCCGACCAGTACCGCTGCCGACGGATCATGCGGCGTGGAACTGACTTTCAATGTCTGGATGTGGCCGGTGTCTTCGTTCAGGATCACGAGATCGGTGAATGTGCCGCCGATATCGACGGCGATACGATAGCGTTCTTGCGTCATTTCATTCCAGGTAACGGACGTACGTCATATGGTAATTAGCCGTGGTGACCGGCGTATCGGCGGGCGCGGTGCAAACCGTTTAAACTATATTGTAACCGCACGACGAAACCTCGCGTGCGGCCGGAGGAGAACTCAACGCTATGCACAAAGTAGTCCGGCGCGCATTGACCGCGATTGCGCTTGCGTGGACGCTAGCTTGCGCGGCACAGGAATGGCCGGCCAAACCGGTGCGCTTTATCACGGCATTTCCGGTCGGCGGCTCGTCAGACCAGGTGGCGCGCATCATTGCCGAGCGCCTGACCGCCGTGCTCGGTCAGCAGATCATCGTTGACAACCGCAGCGGGGCGAATGGCATCGCAGGTACAGCGCTGGCCGCGGCGGCGGCGCCTGACGGCTACAATTATCTCGTCGTATTCGATGCGCATGCCACCAATCCGAGCCTGCAGAAAAGTCTGCCTTACGACACGCTCAAGGCATTTACACCTCTCATGCTGTTCGCGACTTCGCCGTACGCCCTGGTCGTGGCGCCCGCCTCGCCTTACAAATCGCTCGCCGATCTGATCGCAGCGGCGAGGACGAGGCCGGGCGAACTCACGCTGGGCTCCAGCGGAGTCGGCAGCCGCGGGCATCTGGCGATGGCATTGCTGGAGCAGCGCGCCGGCTTCAAGATCACCCAGATCCCCTATCGCGGTCCGGCACAAACGATCACCGACGTCATCGGCGGCCAGATCACCATGCAGATGGGCACGTTTCTGTTCGCCAGCCCGTTCATCAAGTCGCAGCGCGTGCGCGCGCTCGCTGTCACTTCCGCAGCGCGTATGGCTCAACTGCCTGATATTCCGACCGTGGCCGAGCAGGGATTTCCCGGCTACGAGGTGCACTCGTGGTGGGGCGTCGTGGCGCCGGCCGGCACGCCGCCGGGCATACTGCAGAAACTGCATGCTGCACTCAGGAATGTGCTCGCGCAAAGCGATACGCGCAGCCGGCTCGAGCAGCTCGGCGCGACAGTGCGCGGATCGACGGCCGACGAATTCGGCAGCTATATTACGCAGGAAATGAAACTGTGGGGCAAAGTCGTGCGCGACAGCAAAATTTCCGCGACGGAGTAACTCAGGTTGCGCGTGCTAACCGCGCGCTCCGGCGGCCGGCACCGAAACTCCGCACGGCCACACGGCAATCAAAGTGGCGCGGATAGAGGCAGCGTAGCGGAATCCTGCGGTGGTGAAGGACATGCGAGCGGTTTTGTGGCAGGCGCATCGATCGTCGCAGGTACTTTGCCGGCAGCGTAGAGGGCGCGTACTTTTGCCCGCCCCGCGGACGCGCTGTCGGCACGCAGGTGCAGGTGCGGTTGCGCCGCATCGCAAACTATTTCCTGCCTGACGAAATATGATTTGCCAACCTCGATATCGAGCGACATAGCACCGGAATCGGCGTCCAGAGATGCAATCGTATGCTCGCCGGGATTCATTTCGTAAAACACGAATTTCGACGGCCCTGCTTCTTCCCGGGTGATGCCGTCGATCAGAAACGCAAGCGGCAGTCCGTCCTCGCTCGCGTCATCGCGGTAGGCATAGAGCGTGGCGCGGTCCGGCGGCACGGCAAACAATACGGCGCGCTGTTCCGGCTCGAGGTTTATCATGATGGCCAGCGCGCAACCGGACAACGCCGCAACGGCCGAACCCGCAACTGCTAATCGCCCGCAAGCTTCGATTTTCATTGGCATCTCCCGCCACGTTCGATAACTTATCCGAGCATACAGCCGGCAACAATACGACTCTCGATCTATCCGACCAGCGGCGGGTTCCTGCAACCGGGCGGCGCCCGGCGCAGCCCCGACGAGGCGGAGCCGCGAGACTGCACGCTCAATGCGATGAATAGCTCATACCTTGTGCACCTGCATCGGCGCACTGGTGCCCGACGGCAACTCGGGTGGCGTCTCGGTCGCCGGGAAGTTGAATTCGAGCTTGGTGCCGACCGGATCGTGCAAAAATACCTGGTAGCCCGCCAGCGGAATGTTCTGCTCTTCAAAATAAACGCCGACTTTTTTCAGACGTGCGCGAAATTCGACGGCGCCGGCCGCACGGAAAGCAATGTGGTCAACGCTGCCGCTGTGCAGGTCTTTGACGATGGAGTCTTTGGGAAACCGCGCGCTGACGTGAACGATGGGATCGTCGCCGTCGTACAGCCACAGTCCGTCGAACGGAAAATTCGGCCGCGCGCCCGCTTTCAGCCCGAGCACTTCGCCGTAGAATTTCTCGATCGCCGGCATGTCGCTTTGCGCGCAGCGTATGTTCAGATGTTGAAAACCGCTGATTGCCATTGCTGACTCCTTCGGTTGCTGTTCTCAATGCAGGGCGAATATATTACCGCAATTCGACGCGACCGCACCCTCACGTTTCGCGCGCGCGCCGTGCAATGGCTGCCAGGATGGCGGCGTTGTCCCACAGCCCTTCGCCGTGGTCCACGCAGTCTCGCAGCAACGCCGCGTACGTCTCGGCAAACGGCAGTTCCTGCCCCAGCGCGCGCGCATAGTCGAGCATCAGCGAAAAGTCCTTGTAACTCTGGTCGACGCGGCTCGACGGCTTTTGAAATTCGCAGCGCGCCATCTGCGGCCCCTTCACGTCCATCACCTGCGAGTAAGCGGCCGAATTACGCAGCACGTCGAGAAACGCCACCGGCTCGAGGCCCATGCGCTGCGCGAACACGAGCCCTTCCGCGACGGCGCCGCGATTGAGCCCGAGCACGAGGTTAACCGCGAGCTTGGCCCTGCCGCCGTTGCCGACCGCGCCGAGATATTGGGTGCGCGGGCACACTGCGCCGAGCACGTCTGCGGCGGCTTCGATAGCCGCGCGAGTGCCTCCGATGAGACCGACACCGTCACCCGCCGCCACCTGACCGCTCGTGCCGGACACCGGCATTTCGATGTAACTTGCGCGCGGCGCAATGCGCGCCGCGAGCTGCGCGATGCGATCGGGGTCGCACGTGCTCGTGCAAATCAATGTGAGCGGCGGCGCACCTTCTGCGCGTGCCGCGAGTAAACCGTCGCTGCCTTCAACCACGGTTTCCACCTGGTCCGTGTTGAACACTGCAAGCACTATGGTGTCGCATTGCGCGGCCAGTTCCGCGAGCGTTGCCACTGGCATGCCGCCAAGTTCCTGCAAACGTGCCCGCTTCGCCGCGTCGACATCGAAACCCGCGACCTCAAAACCAGCGCCGCGCAGCCGCTGCACGACCGCGCTGCCCATAAGCCCTATGCCCACCACCCCGATGCGCCGCACGTGCAAGCCTTCCGCTGAATTCTTCGAGGCAAGATAGTAGTCGGTGCGCGCCGCGCATGCCAGCCCGCGGAATAAAATCCGCGCTTACCAACGCAAATCACATCGTTTATGATGGCTGGCACACGTTAGACCCTTGCAGGAGGAGAACATGCCGGCAGCGCAATCAGCATCATCGGTCCTCGAGTCCGCATACAAAACCATGGAAGTGCGGCCGATGTCGGGCGCGATCGGCGCTTACGTATACGGCATCAATTTAAAGGACCGCGCCAACAAGGCGATGTGGGCAGAATTGCACCGGGCGTTTCTCGAGTATCACGTCATCGCGGTGCGCGGCCAGGATCTGTCGCCCGCCGATCAATATGAAGTCGGCCGTTTTTTCGGCGAACCCTGCTTCTACCCGTTCGCCAAAGGCATGGACGGGTTTCCTGAAATGACGCGCATGGTCAAGGAGCCGGAAGACCGCGTCAACTTCGGCGCCGACTGGCACACGGATACTTCCTATCTGAAAGAACCGCCGCGCGCGACGCTGCTTTACGCCGTTGAGACGCCGCCCAAAGGCGGGGACACCTTATATGCAAACACGCGCGCCGCGTACGATGCACTGTCCGACGGCATGAAGGCGATGCTGAAAGGCATGGTCGGCGTGTTCAGCGGCGGACTCAAGCACAAGAAAGGCGGCGACCGCACCGCCCATCACGCGCGCATCACTCATATGGCGGTGCAAAAATCCGAGGAAGCCGAGAAGTTCGAAGCGCGCCATCCGGTCGTGCGCACGCATCCGGATACCGGCAAGAAAGCACTCTACCTGAGTGCGCTGCACACCTTGCGCTTCGACGGCATGACCGAGCACGAAAGCCGGCCGATCATCGAGATGCTCGACCATCATTGCGTGGAACCGCAATTCACCTGCCGCGTGAACTGGGAGCCGGGCCAACTGACTGTGTGGGACAATCGCTGCACGCTGCACAACGCGATCAACGATTATCACGGCTACCGGCGCGAAATGCGCCGCCTGACGGTGGGGCCCGAAGTACCCCGCTAGCGCGGCCCCTGGAGCCTTTTAACCAAGAATCTGCGCATCCGCTTTCAGCTCGCCGCGCTGCACGCGCAACACGAGGTCCACCAGTTTGAGATTGTTCGGCGTCGCCACGCCGACTTGTTGCCCCTTGGCAGCGATATAGCCGTTCATGAATTCGATTTCGGTACGGCGGCCCTTCTTCATGTCCTGCGCCATCGACGGCCGTTGAATTCCAGCGCGCGGGTTCGACGCATTGCGCGCTATCATGATTTTTTCGACTTCCGCCATCGCGACAGCATCGCCCGCACTCGCTTTCGACAATTGGTCGGGCTGCATGCCGCCGAGCCCGACAAGCTTGACGCCAAGCTTGTCCGCGACCTGCACGCCCTCGCCGCCCAGCTTGATCGCAAAGCGCCGCGGCGATTCGTTGGTGTCGCATTCGCCGCTGGTGAGGCCAGTCACTGCGGCGACGCCATTGCGCATGCTGTTCTGAATCAGCTTGGACCAGCGCTCCCCGAGCAGATTGGTCGTGTCCTTGGTGCTGTCGATCAGCGAAAATAGCGCGATGAGCTCCTTCACGCGGTCGGTCACCTTGCCGCTCATCTCTCCGATGCGAAACACTGTGTGCTTGTCGCCCCCCTTGGCCGCCATGCGGCGTATCTTGCCTGCCTCATAGAGCTCGACCGATATGATCGACGCGATGACGCCGAGCGTCTTGTCGGCGCCGACGATGCCGGCGATCGTGTCCTCGTTTATGCAGTTTTGGAGCGACGCGACATAACCGTCCGGCGCGAGAAAAGGCTTGATGGCTTTGGTCACGCGCTCTGTGTCGTATGACTTGACCGACACGAACGCTATATCGACGGGCTTCCCCTTGCCGAGTTCCCCGATCTTGTCGAGGTGCAGCGTCTTGCCGGTCTTGACCGTAAATTTTTCTTCGGGCGTCACGCCATCGAGTTCGAGGCCGCGCGCGCGTATCGCATCAAGGTTCTCCTGCCACATGTCGACGAACGTCACGTCGAAACCCTGATGCGCGAGATTGCCGCCGATATAGCCGCCCAGCGCGCCCGTGCCCACCATCACAATCCGTTTTTGCTTTTGCATTTGATTTCCCGATTACCAGTTTTAATCCACGCGCGCGCCGGAATCCTTGACCGGCTTCGCCCAGCGCTCATAGTCTTCGCGCAGTGCCTTCGCGAGCTCTTCCGGCGACGAAGCGATGACCTCCGCGCCATCCGCTGCCATATGCGCGGCAACCTCCGGCGTCTTCAGGCTGCGCACCATCTCGGCATTCAGTTTCGCAATGATTGCCCGCGGCGTCCCGGCTGGTGCAACCACCGCATAAAACGATTCGACTTTATAACCCGGCACGCCGGATTCCGCGATGGTCGGCACGTCGGGCAGCGGCGCGTAGCGTTTGGCGCTGCTGATCGCGATGCCGCGCAGCCGCCCACTCCTCACATGCGGCAACACCGGCACGACGCTGCCAAAACGCAATTGCACATTGCCCGCAAGGAGATCGACGATGGCGGGCGCCGCGCCTTTATACGGAATATGCACGATGTCCACCCCCGCCATGTTGCCGAACAGGACGCCGGCGAGATGGGTCGACGAACCGCTGCCCGACGAGCTGTAGTTAAGCTTGCCCGGATTGGCCTTGGCGTAAGTGATGAGCTCTTTGACCGTCGCGACCGGAATTTTGGGATGCACCACGAGGTAGTACGGAGAATTTGTCGCCATGCTGACCGGCGCGAAGTCCTTGAACGTGTCGTAACGTAATTTCGAATAAAGATGAGGATTGATAGTAAGCACGGCGCTGGGCGTGACCAAAAAGGTGTAACCGTCGGGAGTCGCATGCGCGACGGTTTCCGCGCCGAGGATGCCGCCGCCGCCGGGACGGTTATCAACAATGACCGGCTGCCCCCATGCTTCATACAATTTCTGCGCGAGTATGCGCGCCAGCGTGTCGCTGCCGCCGCCGGCTGCGTACGGCGAGATCAAGCGCACCGGTTTAGCCGGAAATTGTTGCCCGGCAGCGTGCGCGGCAGTGCATGCGCTGGCCAGCGCCATGATTGCATGCAATGCTCTCATCGTTCAGCTGCCGGTGCGGGCAGAAGGCTCGAGCAGCGACATGACCTGCGCGAAATTCCCTGCGCGGCCGAAATCGTTCAGCAACCCATAGAGCTGCGCCGTTTTCGGCGCGCCGAGAACGGGCACGACCAGACCTTCGAACTTGCCCCGAAAATCTTCTTCGCTCATCGGATTGTCGGCATGTCCGAGCACAATGCTCGTGTCCTCATGCAGGCACTCTCCGCCCTCGAGATAGACGTCCATATGCGCCTCGTATTGCGGCTGCTCCTGCACGATCTCGATTTCTATCCGCGGCATGAGTTCAGTCACTGCCTTGTCCGCGAACACGGCGGGCGTGAAATCGGTCGCCACCACGCGATAGCCGCGCAAGCCGAGCGCGATGCAGAACGGAACGCTGAATTTGCATTCGAGGGGCGTGCGCGGATTGAGCTTGCCGGCCGCGACCATTGCGTTGGGATGAACCTTTGCATGCACGCGCGCGACATTTTTTCCCACAAGGCGCGGCGCCAGCTTGCGCGCCGCCTGTATTGATGCGTGCGTGCCGCGGCAGCTCGCGTACGGCTTGAAGCCATTGCGCAGCAATTCCCAGCGTGCATCGAAGTCCAGCGGCGGCACTTCTACCCCGCGGTCCTGGATGATGACGTCGAGCAGGCCTTTCTCCAGTTCGAGCAGATGCGTCGCCGACTCGAATCCGCGCGCCGCCAGTTGTGCGGCGAGTATTCCATCCATCGCTGCCTTGCCGCCGTGGAATGGCTTCGAATGTGTGCCGAACGAACCGACCAGCCCGCCGGCCGTGGTGGCTGCGACTCCCAGCGCATATTCCGTCTGCCGCTCGTCAAGGCGCATCAATGCGCTCGCGACCACCGCAGCGCCGATGCGGCCTAATACCGACGTCGGATGCAGTCCGCGGCGGTGCAGATTGCGCCCCACGCCGGTCACGCCGGCGCCGCCGAGCCGCGCCATCACTTCAAAACCCGCAATGAAAGCGGCGAGCGTCTCCTGCTCGTTCGAGCCCTGCTGGTTCGCAACCGCGAGCGCCGCCGACCAGCACGGGCAACTGATGTGTCCCGCGCCCATCTGATGCGCGTCGTCGTAATCCATCGCATGCGCCATCGTGCCGTTGACCAGCGCGGCCAATGCCGGCGTGGTCGTCGGCCCGAAGAATATTCGGGCCTTGCCACGCGCATCCCACGACTGCGCAACTTCGCGCACCGGCCGCACCGGCGCCTCGTCGACAGCGCCGACGGCAACGCCCACGTAGTCGACGAGCGCCGTTATCGCCGCTTTCATCACTGCCGGCGGATAGCTGCGCTGCAGGGCGCCAGTGGCGTATTGCGCAATTGCGCGGCCGCGCGCCGTCTGCATGTTCTCGATGTTCACTCTGTCGTTCACAGATGCTCCTTTCGGGTGCGGCCCGGCGGCAAATGCGCGTCCGCAACGGAATTATTTTTGTTCGTTAGTTAGACTAGCACAGCTTGGCGGCTTTCCGGCACGCGCCGGATGCCCGTCCTGCCTACAGACGCAACGAACTCACAACGCGTAAAATAGCGGCCTGCCCGATGCACGGCCCGCAAGAAGCGTCGCATCCCTATCATCCAGGAGAAACAATGCTGCCCAGTAGCATGACCGCTGTACCGATAACCCGCGCCGGTGGTCCCGAAGTGCTGGAGCCCGTCACGCGTCCGGTGCCGCAACCCCAGGCCGGCCAGGTGCTGATCAAAGTCGCTTATGCCGGCGTCAATCGTCATGACTGCGGACAGCGCATACGCGGCTTTGGCCCCAAGGGCGCGACGGATATAGCCGGGCTCGAAGTCGCGGGCGAAATTGCCGCTGTCGGACCAGACATTACGCGCTGGAAAGCGGGCGACCGCGTATGCGCGCTGGTCAACGGCGGCGGCTATGCGCAATATTGCCTCGCGTTGCAGGAAGTGACGTTTCCAATTCCCGAACGCTTCGACTTGAAGCAGGCGGCCTCGACGCCGGAAACTCTCATGACGTCCTGGTTCAATGTTTTCATGCTCGGACGCCTCAAGGAAGGCGAATGGCTGCTCGTGCATGGCGGATCGAGCGGCATCGGCACGATGACGATACAGCTCGCGCGTCTGGTGGGTGCCAAAGTGGCCGTGACTGCGGGAACCGCCGAGAAATGCGCGTTTTGCGTAAAGCTGGGCGCCGCGAGCGCCATCAACTATCGCGAGCAGGACTTTGTTGCCGGCATGAAGGAAGCAACGGCCGGCCATGGTGCCGACGTGATACTCGACATGGTTGGCGGCAAGTACGCAAAGCGCAATGTAGAGACGCTCGCGACCGACGGCCGGCTCGTGCACCTGTCCGGCGGCGACGGCACCGATTTCAGCGTGCCCGTTTCTGCGATCATGGCAAAACGCGCCGTGGTGACGGGGTCGCAGCTGCGGGTTTCCGCGCTCGCGGTAAAAAAAGAAATCGTGCGCGGCATCATGGACCGCGTGTGGCCGCATCTCGGCACGAAAGTGACGCCTGTCATCGACTCGGTCATGCCGCTGACCGATGCGGCCGGTGCACACGCCCGCATGGAGACCAGCGCGCACATCGGCAAGATTCTTCTCGAGGTCACGCACTGAGCGGCCGACCTGCCGCACCAGGATACCCCCGCATGTTTTCACGCACACCGCAACACGAGCACGCCGAGCCGGCGCAACGCGCGCTTGCCGCCGCCACCCTGCAGCCGGATTCGGAGGAACTCGCGCGCCTCTTGACGGGCGACACCGCGCCGGAAGTCCGCATCGCAGCCGCCCGCCGCTGCGGCAACATCAACAGACTTACCGCCGCGTGGCAAACCGAAACGGATGCGGCAGTGCGCGCCGCCGTCGCCGATGCGCTCAGCAACCGTCTCGATGCAACGAGCGATGCAGAGCGCCGCCGCGAAGCGATCAGCGGCGTGACCGACGAAACGCTGCTGGTCGAATTGGCGCTTGCCGCCGGTCACGCCGAGACGCGCAAAGCCGCGGCCGAACGCGTGCAAACACCTGCCGGCCTGCGCAAACTCGCCGACGCCGCCAAGAGCCGCGACCGCGGCGTCGCGCGCCTTGCGCAGCAACGTCTGGATGCCATTTCCACTCAGCACGCGCAGACCGCCGAGGCCGATGCGCTACTCGCGCAACTGGAAGAACTCGCGACCAAATCGGGCCCGATCCTTAGCGCGGTGGTCGATATCGACCGCCGCTGGAATGCGCTTGCCATCGGGAACGATGCGCCCCGCCTGGAACGGCACGCAGCTGCACGCGATGCCGTGCAAGCGCGCTTCGCGCGCGAGCAGGACGAGCAGCGCGGGCGCACGCAGTTCGAGCGCAAGCTGCGTGCATGGCTCGCTGCGCTGGCGCAGCCTGTCGCGGTGGATGCCGCTATTCTGCGTGGCGAGCTCGCCGCATTGCGCGACGAAGCGCAAACACGCGACGACAAGCAGGCACTGGACGAGCTCGAGCAGGCCGGGCAGCGCATCGCGCAGCACGAACGGGAATCGCAAGCACTGGCGGAAGCCGAAACTCTCGTCATCGAAGCCGAGCGTCTGGCCGCCGACACCACCGTCGACAACGCGCAACTGCCGGCGCGCTGGCAGGCAATAGACCGCAAATCGCGCACGCCCGCGCTGACACAGCGCTTCGAAACCGCATTGATTATCGTCGAGCAGCGCCGCCTCGCGCTGATCGCCAGCGCCGCGCAGGAATCGCAATCGCAGCGCCAGCAGGTGCATACCCTGCTGCACGCCGCGGAACAAGCGCTGGCTGCCGGGCAATTGCAGGTCGCGCGCACCGCCGCCGACAACATCAAGAAAATCAAAACCGGCGCCGGCCTGCTGCCCAAACCGACCACGCAACGACTCGGACGTCTCGTTCAGCAACTCGTGGAGCTCGAACGCTGGGAATCGTTCGGCCAGCAGAATGCGCGCGTCCAATTGTGCGAACGCGCCGAAGCGCTCGCGACGCAAACGGCCGATGCACCTCAACTCGCGGCTGAAGTGCAAAAACTGCGCAACGAATGGAAGGCGCTCGATCAGCAGCATGCCGGCGTGCCCAAGGCATTGTGGGAGCGCTTCGACAGCGCCTGCGAAAAAGCTTACGCACCGGCGGCGCGGCATTTCGCGGAACAGGCCGCAGTGCGCAAGGCTTCGCGCCAGCAGCGGGACGCATTTATCGCGGCAGCCGCAGCGCATGCACCGACTTTGCTCGGCGAACCTCGCGATTGGCGCGCCATCGAGCGCTGGCTGCGCGAAACCGACCGCCAGTGGCGCGAAGGCGAACTCGGCAGCGTCGAGCCGCGCGCCTGGAAAAAACTCGACACCCAGCTGAAAGCCGCCGTCGCGCCATTGCGCGATGCACTGGCCGCGGCGCGCGATCAGGCCAAAGCTGTGCGCATGGGAATGATAGAAGAAGCCACCGCGCTTGCGGGCAAGGCCATGGAACACGACACGCCGTCGCAGGTCAGAACCCTGCAGGCCAAGTGGCAGGAACACGCCAAAACGTTGTCGCTGCTGCAGCGTGACGAGCGCGCCTTGTGGGAAAAATTCCGCGCGGCCTGCGATACAGTGTTCGCGGCACGTCAGAACAAGCGCAAGGAAGAAGACGAGGTCAAGCAGCAGGGCCGCCGTGCGCTCGAAGGCATTTGCGTGCAACTCGAGCAACTTGCACAGAGCACCCAAAGCGAGCCGGAGATGCGCAAAGCTGCGCGCGAGCTCGCCGACCAGTGGCGCAAGGCCCGCGGCCCGCACGATCCCGCGTTGCGCGGCGTGGAGACGCGCTTCAAGAAAGCGCAGGCTGCGGTCGAGACTCTGTTATCGGCGCGCGCGCGCGAACAGAAAGCTGCCGTCTGGACGACGTTGGCCGCCAAGGAACAATTATGCACGGAACTCGACGTGATCGTTGGCGCGGCCGGCGGCGTTGATCAGACGCAGGCGGTCGGTGTCCGGGAAAAATGGGCTGCCCTGCCGCCGCTGCCCGGTGCGTGGGAAAAGAAAATGCTCGCGCGTCGCGACGACGCGCTGCATGCTATTGCAGAGCCCTCCGCCGCAGGCGCATATGCGGAACGTATCAAACGCGGCACAGCTGCACGCCGCGACCGCCTGCTCGAGCTTGAAATTGCACTCGGCCTCGACAGCCCGGCCGAATTTCAGCAGCAGCGGCTGGCGCTGCAGGTCAAGCAGTTGCGCGACCGATTCAAGAACGAAACCGCAACCGGCGCCGATACACCCGCCGAGCGCCTGCTCGCATGGTGCGCCGAACCCGGCGTGACCGACGCATCCGACCGCCACCGCAGCGAACGCGCGTTCGCGAAAATAAGCAGAAACGCTTAGCGTTGCAGCTCAGGGCCGCGCGTCAGGTCGCGGTCTTCGTAAACCGTATCGTCACAGCGCGCGCGGCAAAATCCGTCACTACGTTGATGAGCGCGGGCTTGCCATTTTTGATCGCAGCTTTCGCGCGCCCCAATGCCGGGCGGATGTCCTCGGGTTTCTCCACCTGTTCCCCGTAGCAGCCGAGTGCCTGCGCCATCAGGTCGTAACGCGTATAACCCAGATCGCGGCCCGGCTTGTCGCGTTTCGGGTCGGCTGTCCAGCCGCCGTTCAGGCTGATGATGACGATGACCGGCAGATTGTGGCGTGCTGCCGTATCGAGTTCCATCGCGTTCAGACCGAACGAACCATCGCCGTGCAGCACGATCACCTGCTTGTCCGGCCGCGCCGCTTTGGCGCCGACGCCGAACGGCATGCCGACGCCCATGATGCCGAAGGTGCCGGAATTGATGCGATGACGCGGATTGAACGTCGGAATCGACTGGCGGCCGTAGTTCAGTATCTCCTGGCCATCGACAATCAGGATGGCGTCGCGATCGATGAAATCGCGCACTTCCTTGCATAAGCGCAGCGGGTGTATCGGCACATTGGCGGTGGACATGGCCTGCTCAGCTTCAGGACGCTTCGTGGCCTCGATGGCCGCCAGATTGCCGCGCCAATCCGCAAAGCCTCCGCCATCGACTTTGGCGCCGGCAGCGGCAGCAAGCAACTGCTGCAGCACAGCTTTCGCATCGCCGACGATGCCGACGTCCACGCGCGAGCTCGACGCGATCTCCGCGGGATCGATGTCGATGCGGATTACCTTGGCGGTTTTCGAGACGCGCGGCGGCGATATCTGGCCGAATACATAATTCAGGCGCGTGCCGACGATCAACAGCAGATCGGTCTCCTTCAGCGCCGTCGAGCGCGCATTCAGAAAAGCGTGCGGATGATCTTCCGGCAACACGCCGCGCCCCTGCGGGGTCGTGTATATCGGCATGCCGGTGGTCGTTACCCATTGGTGCAACTCATCCATCGCGTCGGACCACAGCACGCCGCTGCCCGACAACACCACCGGCTTGCGCGCGCCCGCAATCAGCTTGAGTGCCTCTGCAATCAGCGCGGGATCGCCTTGCGGCCGGTGGCGCGTAAGCGTGCGCTTGAGATCGGGCCATTTCACCAGCGTCTCGTCAATCTCGTTGTTGATGACGTCCGATGGCAGGTCAAGGTAGACCGGGCCGGGCTTGCCCGCAATGGATTGCCGGAAGGCGAGGTCGATCATTTCCGGGATGCGATGCGTATGGTAAACACGGTTCGCCCATTTGGTGACCGGCTTCATCACCGCCACTTGATCGATTTCCTGGAATGCGCCGGTCAGGTATTCGCCGACCGGGCTGGAACCGCCGAACGCCACGATCGGGCTGCAGTCGATCATGGCATTGGCGAGGCCGGTGGTCAGATTCACCGAGCCCGGTCCCGACGCGCCCATGCACAGGCCGGGCGTGTTGGTCACGCGCGCGTAGGCATGCGCGCTCATGGCGGCCGCCTGCTCATGACGCACGTCGATGCCGCGTATGCCTTTCTTCATCGTGCGCGTCAGCGTGTCGTTGATCGGCCCGCCCATGATGAAAAAGAAATCCCTGATGCCGATGCGGTGCAAAGTTTCGGCGACGAGCTCATTGCCTGATATGGTTGCCATGATCTTTTCCGGTCGTGAAATGATGTCGAGCTAGGACTTCTTGCCGATCTTGACCGGCGTTTCTTTCACATACTCTTTGATCTCGTCCGCGCTGAGCCCGCCCCATCCGGCCAGCACTGCTTCGGTATCCTGCCCCAGCAAAGGCGCGCATTTCACTTCGACATTGCTCGCGGACATTTTGACCGGCCAGCCCGGCATCCAGATTTCGCCGCGCTTGGGATGCGTGACGGGCGCGAACATGCCGCGCTTGCGCAAATGCGGATCGGCAGTCAACTCCGCAGTGTCGAGTACCGCGCCCGCGGGCACGCCTGCGTTCTGCAGCTTCTCCATGGCTTCTATCTTGGTATGGCCCGCACACCACTCCGTCACCAGTGCGTCGACTTCCGCTGCGTTTTTTACGCGCGCTGCCGGCGATGCAAAGCGCGGATCTTCAGCGAGGTCTTCGCGTCCGATGACTTTGAGCAGGCGCTGCCAATGCCAGTTGCCCGCGCGTGAGGTATAGACCATCACGTAATCGTTCTCGCCGCCCGGTTTGCACAAATAAAGTTCGCTGGGCGCCGCAGCGCCAATCGAGCTCTGGTTTCCGGTGCGCGACACCGGCTTGCCGAACATCAACTGGCCGGCGAAGCAGATGCGGTTGAAATTGATCACCGCATCCTGCATCGACACTTCGATGCGCTGCCCCTTGCCGGTAACATGGCGCTGGTTCAGCGCGGCTAGTATGCCGACCAGGCAATGCAGCCCTGCCCCGGTATCCCCTACGTGCGGGCCCGGACGCAGCGGCGGGCCGCCCTCCACGCCGGTGATCGCGAATGCGCCGCCCACTGCCTGCGCGATCATGTCGAAGCTCAAGTACTTCGCGTACGGCCCGTCGGGCGCAAAGCCCTTGATCTGCGCGAATATCAGGCGCGGATTTATCTTCTGCACTTCGTCCCAGCCGAAACCGAGGCGCTCGATGCCGCCGGGCGACATGTTTTCTATCATGATGTCCGCCGCGGCGACCATTTTCTTCATCACGGCTTTGCCGCGCTCCGATTTGAGATCGCAAACCAGGCTGCGCTTGTTGGCGTTCATGATGATGAAATAAAACGAGTCGACATCGCCGCTGTTGGTCGACGCGAAACGGCCGTTCTCGCCCGTTTGCGGCTCGACCTTGACGACGTCCGCTCCCAGCCAGGCAAGCGCCTGGGTGCAGGACGTGCCCGCCTCGTACTGCGTGAGATCGAGCACTTTGACGCCGGCGAGCGCGGTGGTCGTGTGCGGATTACTTTGCGGCGCGTGCATGCTTTCTCCCCTCGTTTCGATGGATGAGCGGCTTTTTTTAGAATGAAGAGGTTGCGAGCCGCATGGCGTCACCCGAACCCCAACGGGATAGTAAACCGCCTTACTCCCGTCTACCAGCCGCCTTTGCAAATAGCGTGCGTGTTACCTACAATGGTTTTCGGTTAACGACATTACGGTCAAGCCAAATCGTGCAGCAATCCCACCTCGTCGATTCAGCCAACGCGCCGTGGAAACGCGGCGAATCGGAGGGCATCAAATTCGCCTGCCAGGTGTTGCTCACGGGTGACGACGGCGGACCGGAAGCCCTGCGCTTTCGCTTCGACGATTGCCCTTCCGTCTACGGCCATATGCATCTGACGTCACAATTTCAGCTGCTGCTCAACGGCACGATGGATTTTCCGCGCGGCGTCAAGCATCTCGAGCCGCTGGCCGTGCACTACACCGACCATAATATTCCATACGGACCGTTCGCTGTCGCGGGCGGGCATGACATGCTGGTGCTGCATCCGCAAGCGGGCGGCATCATTTCAATGGCGAACGTCGACGCGCGGCGCAAGATCAACCTGGGCGGCCGGATTTTTATTTCACTGTCGTCGGAAACCGAATGGCAGCCGCTGCCCGGTGTTGACGACGGCGCATATAAGCTCATGATGCCGCCCGATTACGGGCCTGCCGCCGTAGTGGTCAAGGCGCCGCCGCATGCATCGCTGGCGATGCCGGCCGCAGAATTCGGACGTTATGAAGTGGTGCTCGAAGGGCAGATTGTCATGAACGGCAAAGTGATAGGCGCGCCGGGCTTCCGTTATGTGCGCGGGGCGGATCCGGCAGAACCTCTGGTAACGGGGGATAATGGCGCGAGCGTGGCGTTTCTGACATTCGACCGCGACGCGCTCGAAGGCGGTATTACCGGCGAAGGACTGGCGGCCGAAGCAGCCGAGACGATGGCCAGAGCGATTTAGGAGACATCATGCAAACAGAAACCGGGGAATCGACCGAGAAATTTCGCGTAGCGGTGTTTGCCGATTTCGTATGCCCTTACAGCTTTCTCGCCGTCGAGCAGATCGACCGCCTCGCGCGCGAATATGGCGTGCAGCCGCTATGGCGCCCCCATCTGCTGCATCCCGAAACGCCACCCGCGGGCATGCCGCGCGAGCGCAGCGCCGAAGCGGACGCGCGCTGCGAACGGCGCAACGCATGGATCAAGGAAATGGCGCCGGACCAGTTCCCGCGCATGCGCTTTCCCGAAAAACGCCACTACAGCATGACGGCGTTCGAAGCGCTGGAATTCGCGTACGACCACGGTCTGGATTTTCCGTACAAGACCGCAGTCTATGACCTGATGTGGACCGAGGGCGCCGACATCGGCGAAACAGAAACCCTGATGGCTGCTGCCGAGCGCGTCGGGCTCGATCCCGCGGAACTGCAGATCGCGCTGCACGAACGCATTTATGCCGAGCGTGCGCTCGCCGCCGTCATGCAGGCGCGTGAAATCGGCATTACGAACACGCCGACGATTTTTCTCGGCCGCACGCGCATCAACGGCTGGACTTATTACGAAGTCATGCAGTCGGTGATGGCCAAGCAAGGCATGCACCCGCGCGAGGCCATCGCCAGCTGAACGTGCTGACCGGCAAGCCGCTGTTCTGGCATCGCGACGATAATCTAGGCGGTGCCCGCCTCACCTGCCTCGTATTCGAACACCGCACCGGGAAATAAAGCGAATGCGTCGGCCAGGCGCAGCCGCGGCTCGTCTAACGTGATGCTTTCACCCGTCAGGTTGGACAGGTTCGCTTGCCTGCGCGTTCGCCTGTGGCAATTTGGTGCAAATCCGGTGCGTAGTCCACGTCTGACGCAGCAATCGGTGAACCGCCGACTGCTACGCATGCAGCAGTTCTTTACTATCGCTCACGTGAGCGCCCGATTCCACAGTTTCGCCTTTGTCATGAAGCGCTGGGCCGTACCGCTGGCGGTGTTTCTCTTGCCGGGCGGATTTGCCTTAATGGCGATCGGCTGGGCGGTGCAGCACTTGAATGCGCGTCAGCGAAACTCATCTCCGACCAACCGGGCGCCTGCGGGACAGGCAGGTCGCGCAACCGACTATTCGGCAGCAATGTATCCGCGGTTGCAGTTGGGATGCAAGCATCCCGCCAAGCGGAATTTGACGCGCCCGCACAGTGGCAATTTGATTTCCGCGCAATATCGTGGGTCATCCGGGCCACCCGCTGCAGCGGAATAAAAAGCTTCGCGCTTCGTGCGCCGCGTTGCGGCCACCTACTATTACTTTTCAAACCAACAAGGAAACAATCTTGATTAAATCAATTCTCAGTATTTGCGCGGCGTGGCTGGCGCTTACGGCCATGCCGGCATGGGCGGCAGCGGATACCGCGCCCGAGGCCCTCGTCAAGGCGACCGTCGATGAGGTGCTGGCCGTCATCAAGCAAAGCAAGGACAAGCGCAGCTTGTATCAGCTGGCCGAGCAGAAAGTCGTGCCACATTTCGATTTCAAACGCATGACCCAATTGGCAGTCGGTGCGCCTTGGCGCAGCGCGACGCCCGAGCAACAGCAGGCGTTAGAGAGCAATTTCCGCACTCTGCTCGTCAATACGTACACCAATGCGCTGAGCGCTGCGGCGAGCGGCAACGAAACTGTCGAAATCAAACCCGTGCCGAAGCCGGACCAGGGCGAGGTCACTGTCAAAACAGTGGTGAAGGGCGGCGGCAAGGAGTCGATCGCCGTTGACTACCGGATGGCAAACGCCGGTGGCGAATGGAAGATCTTCGACGTCGTGGTGGAAAATCTCAGCCTCGTCACCAACTATCGCGGCAGTTTCGCTTCCGAAATCGGCCGCTCCGGCGTCGACGGCCTGATCAAGTCGCTCAACGACAAGAACCGCGCCAACGCCAAGGGCTGATCCTGCGTGGCAAGGCCGCCCTTGGAGCGCGTCGAAGCACGGCCGGTATCGCGCACGAACGCCATCGGGCTTGGCTGCGTCATCGCTGCGTTGCTCACGCTCGCCGCCGCGTGGCAATGGATACCTTTGCATGAGTGGTTTAGCATCGAGTCGCTGGCACCGTACGCCGCCCGACTCGACAGAACACCGTGGACGCCGCTCGCCGTCGTCGGAATTTACATCGTCGCCGGCATGCTGGTGTTTCCGGTCACCGTCCTCATCGGCCTCACGGGAATCGTGTTCGGTCCGGGGCCGGGCCTTGCTTACGCGTACGCAGGCGCCGGCGCGAGTGCCTCCGTAACCTACTGGCTGGGCCGCATTGCCGGCCGCGAACGGGTTCGCCGCATCGCGGGACGACGGATTCACCGCGTGACGCATCTGCTCGCTCGCCGCGGGCTGCTCGCGATGAGCCTCGTGCGTATAGCCCCTATCGCACCGTTTACCATCGTCAATCTCGTCGCCGGCGCGTCGCCGATCGGCTTCCGCGATTTCATCCTCGGCACCGCAGTGGGCATGACGCCCGCCATTATCCTTACCGTTCTGTTCGCCGGCCGGCTTGCGCACGCATTCACGCACCCCGACGCGACGACGCTTGCATGGGTCGCAGTTGCGGGTAGCACGGCACTGGCGGCCGCCCTGGGTCTTGAACGCCTGTTACACACGCACTTTCGCGACGCGAAATCGGACAACGCGTGAACGCTAATCCACGTGCACCGAGCGCGCGCGACGCGCAGATCGGCGCTGCTATGAAAACGTTATCTTCGAGAGCAGCCGTGTTGCTTTAATGTCCGCGAGCTTCTGCTCGTCGGTAAGGTCGATGCGTAGCGGCGTGATGGATACGTAGCCCTGCTCGATCGCGATGCGGTCGGTCCCCTCCTCCGCGCTTTCGATGGGAATGACCGTGAACCAGAAATGCGTCCTGCCCATCGGCACCAATCAGGAATCTCCAGCAGCAATTTGAGCACGATGGCCACCCACGGTTTGAGCAGCGCGAAATCCGGCAGTTCTTCGCTCGACGGCGTGCAGAAGGCGATGCCGCGCACGCCGAATAACGCCGCCTGCTTGGCGCCGGCGAGCGTGCCTGAATGCCAGAAGCCGTTGCCGAGGTTGCTGCCGAGATTGATTCCGGAGAGTACTAGATCCACTGTCTCCCAGCCGTATACGGCTCGCGTCCGGCATGGCGCGGGCGAAAAAATGGATGAACGGTGAGTCGGTTGACCAGCGCGGCCCGTTCAAATCGAACCCTCGGGCACCAAGGCGCGCTACTATCGGGACCCAATGTCTGATCGACACACTGCCGACGTCGTGATCGTAGGCGCAGGCGCGGCCGGCCTCGCCTGCGCAGCGGAACTCGTCCGTCGCACTGCGCGTTCTGTTGTCGTGCTCGAAGCGCGCGACCGCATTGGCGGACGCTGCTACACGCAATTTCAACCCGGTCTGCCCGTCCCGATAGAGCTTGGCGCGGAATTCATCCACGGACCGTCGCGACCCGTGTTGTCGCTGCTCGCAAAATCCGGCGGTGTCGTGCTCGACACCGAAAAGACGCGCTGGTTCGGCGACCGCGGAAAGCTGAGCCAGCGCCCGGATCTGTTGCCCGGGATCAGGCGCGCCATGGGCAAGTCGGCGAGCTCGCTTAAGCGCGATACGACGTTCGAAGAGTTCCTCATGCAGACGCTGAGCGAGAAACTGCCGCCGGAGGCAATAGCTTATGCGCGCTCGCTGGTCGAAGGCTATGACGCCGCGGATCCCGCGCGCGTCAGCGCGCGCGAGATTATCGACGAATGGACGGGCAGCGGCGGCGCGGACGGCGGGATCGCGCGGCCGCTGGGCGGCTATTACGCGCTGATGAAATTTCTCGCCGACCGGCTGCTCGAGCCGCAGGCGCACGTCCAGTTTCAAACGCAGGTCAAGGCCGTGACGTGGCGGCGCGGGCACGTTGAAATCAGCGGACTCTTTCAAGGCCGGCCGTATCGAGCGAGCGCACCCCAGACGGTCATCACCCTGCCGGCGAGCATTCTCAAGCTGGCGCCACGCGCGGCGGGCGCAGTACGCTTCCGCCCCGCGTTGGCGCAGAAGCGCGCCGCGCTCGAAAAAATCGACGCCGGGGCCGTGGTCAAAGTCGCTTTGCGGTTTCGCCGTGCGTTTTGGGAAAGGATCGACGGCGGGCGCTACCGCGACGCGGCTTTTCTGCATTCGGCGCATGCATCGTTTCCGACGTTCTGGACCGCGCTGCCCCTGCGCGCGCCGCTGCTCATTGCGTGGAGCGGCGGCCCGCGCGCCGTCCGGCTGTCCGCGCATGCGCCGGCAAAAATCATCGACCTCGCGCTTGAGGGGCTGGAATCGGTGTTCGGTGAGCACACGATGGTACGCAAACATTTTCTCGGTGGTGCGGTCCATGACTGGCTGCACGATCCCTACTGCCGTGGCGCCTACAGCAGTCTTGCAGCGGGCGGCCAGGGTGCGCGCGAAACACTGGCGCGGCCGTTGCGCAACACATTGTTTTTTGCCGGAGAAGCCACGGATCTGTCGGGCGAAGCCGCGACGGTCGGCGGCGCTTTGAGCAGCGGGCTGCGCGCCGCGCGCGAGCTTATCGGCAAACGCTGAATTGGCCGCCATGGGAAAGCGCACAGCCGGGCTGCTGATGTTTCGCGCGAAAGCAGACGCCTTCGAGCTCTTGCTCGTGCATCCGGGCGGGCCATTCTGGAAGAACAAGGACACAGGCGCATGGTCCATCCCGAAAGGCATTTGCGAAGCCGACGAGGATCTGCTCGCTACTGCGCAACGCGAGTTCAGCGAAGAAACAGGCTTCGGCCATGCCCCGCCCTACATTGAACTTGGAACTGTGCGACAACCCAGCGGCACGGGCCTGACCGTCTGGGCGTTCGAAGGCGACGCGGATCCGGCAGGTTTAGTCAGCAATTCATTAGAGATGGAATGGCCGCCGCGCTCCGGGAAAATGGCAGCATTTCCGGAAGTCGATCGGGCGGCGTGGTTCGGCGTCGACGCAGCGAGAGCAAAAATACTCAAAGGTCAGATCCAATTCGTTGATGCATTCGCCAAGCGAGTGGTTGAAGATCGCGGCTTTTAACGCGAACGAGCCTCGCCGCCCGCCTGTCCGCGCCTGCTGCCCCGGCGTTCTGTGCGGTCGCGCACACAAGAAAGAGAACCGGGATTTCAGTGAACATGAGGCGGTCAATGCACGCAGACGATATTTTTCGCCATGGCGGAAGATCCAGACAACGGCAAGTTGAGTGCGGATGAGCTGGAATGCCTGTGGGCAAAGCTCCGATGCGAAGACGGATCCGCCCGAGAGCACATGACTGCCGAGCCCGGAACGGACGTCACATTTGACTGAGCTCAAAACCCCGCTCAGGCGCGAGCTGGCCATTGGCAAAACGCGCTATGTGATCACACTGGCGCCCGGCGGATTGAAACTCGTCGTGAAAGGCCGGCGCAACGGGCTCGAAATCGCGTAGACCGATCTGGTCGACGGTGATGCTGCGATGGCCGTAGCATTGAACGCCTCCTTGACCGCGCCGCTCGACAAGGCGAAGCGCAGGAAGTAACTCCGCTTAAGGCGGGTAATTCGAGGAGGAGCCGCCGCCTCTTACTTACGCACGCCTGCTTCTTTTAACGCCAGCGACTGCGCGTCTCTGCCAACCGCTTTAACTGCTCCGAACAGGACATCGTAATCGGTGGTGCCACCTGCCCGGTTCAATGAGGGGAATCAGCGCGGCCAAGATATTTCTTCCACTCTTTGCGCAAATCGTCGATGCGCACGCATTCGAGCGCAGTCTGATAAATCAACACGCCGCCGCGTTCGTGCTCGAGCGATTGCAGCAGTAGCTTTTTCAATCGGGGTGTTGGCATGATGACTCCTGACAAATGAGATAAGAAGAGGCCTAAATAACCGGCGGATCCGTTTCGCGCGCGAAATGGCGATGCGCTGCAATGGCTTCCGCGAAAGCCTGCGTACCTGAGTCGTCGCCGGCCGCAAATAGCAGAAGCCCGGCGTCTGCGCTCCCGTCGGGCAACACTCTTGGAATATTCATGGCTTCCAGCAGTGAGCTGGATGCACCAAGAACCAGAATGGGTTTGCAATGGCGATACTGATCTTTGATGAACTCCAGCGCATGGCCGCTCTGTTTGAGCGCCGCCACGTCACCGTCGGGCAGGATCAGCGCGTCATAAAGCACGGACGGGCTCGTCTCCATCGAAATCTCGACTTCGATCTCGTTTCCGCTTGCGCCTTTCGCGCGGCCGAGGGCCAGGCCCACGAAGCGCGGGACAGCTCCCTGTTGCGCAAACAATTCATGCAACGCAGTAAGACTGACATCCTCTACCCCGTTCGCGACGAGGATCGCTATGCGACGAGTCGAGATGCCACCCTCGCCGGGACGAGCGAACAGCGATAACGGCGGACTGGCTGTCACTTCGGCGCGGGGCGCCCGTTTGATTACTTTAGGCAAGGCCTCAGGCAAATCCATGCCAAGACCATCGGCGACCCTGCGCGCCAGGTCTTCATCGACGTTGCGCAGGCCCGCGACCATGCGGGCGCGCACCGCCAAGACCTGCACCTTGGTCAATTCGAACCGGAACGCGCGCACGATGTGCGCTTTTTCGATTTCGCTCTGGCTGTTCCAGAAAAGCCTTGCCTGATTGTAATGCTCGGCAAACTTCTCGGGCTTGCCGCGGACTTTGTGCTCCTCGGTCGGCTCCGGAAAAGACATGAAGCCTTTCACGCCCGCCTGGAACGGGCAGCCGCCGCCCAGCGAATTTGGCTCATAGGCGACACGCCCGCGCGCAATCGCCTGACGGTGAAATCCGTCACGCTGGTTGTTGTGTACCTGCGCAACCGACGCGTTGATTGGAATCTCATGAAAATTGGGCCCGCCGAGCCGCGTGATCTGCGTGTCGACATAAGAATGGATGCGGCCGGCCAGCAGCGGGTCGTTGCTGAAATCGATGCCGGGCACGACGTGCGCGGTGCAAAAGGCAACTTGCTCGGTCTCCGCGAAGAAATTATCCGGATTGCGGTTGAGCACCATGCGGCCGACAGGCTTGAGCGGCACGAGCTCCTCGGGTATTAACTTGGTTGCATCGAGCACGTCGAAGCTGAACTTCTCGGCATCGTCTTCACTGAATATCTGAACCGCGAGTTCCCATTCCGGATAAGCGCCGGCTTCGATTGCCTCCCATAGGTCGCGCCGGTGAAAGTCAGGGTCGGCCCCGGCGATCTTGACCGCTTCGTCCCACGCCAGCGAGTGCGTGCCGTTGGCCGGATTCCAGTGAAATTTGACGAAGCTCGATTCGCCGCGCTCGTTGACGAAGCGGAACGTATGCACGCCAAAGCCCTGCATCATGCGGTAGCTGCGCGGAATCGCGCGGTCCGACATGATCCACATCAGCATATGAGTCGATTCCGGCATCAGCGAAACAAAATCCCAGAACGTGTCGTGCGCGGATGCGGCCTGCGGCATGCCATGGTGCGGCTCGGGCTTTACCGCGTGCACGAGGTCCGGAAACTTCATGGCGTCCTGGATGAAGAACACGGGAATGTTGTTGCCAACCAGGTCCCAGTTTCCTTCGTCGGTGTAAAACTTGACCGCGAACCCCCGTGCATCGCGCGCAGTATCGGCCGAGCCGCGTTCGCCGGCCACCGTCGAGAATCGAACGAACACTGGTGTGCGTTTACCAGCTGCGGCGAAGACCGACGCCCGGGTCAATTTGGCAAGCGGCTCATAGCATTCGAAGTAGCCATGGGCAGCGGATCCGCGCGCATGCACGATGCGCTCCGGAATGCGTTCGTGATCGAAATGCGTAATTTTTTCTCGGAGTATGAAATCCTCGAGCAGCGTCGGGCCGCGCAAACCGGCCTTGAGCGAATTCTGGTTGTCAGCGACGGGCACGCCCTGATTCGTCGTTAGCACGCGATCCGCCGCATCCACGCGCACCCGGTCGAGTGGACCGTTGAGCGGATTGAAGCTCATTTGCGGATTGCCGCTGCCGCCCTTCTCAGAGGGATTCGATTCCGACAGTGTGCTTGCGCCGACGATGGGATGCGGCAAAGCCACGGTCTGACCGATCGCGGGTTCGCTTGCGGCCTCTCCATATTCGGACGGCTTGCCTGCGTTGAATGGCATCGCCGCGGCGACCGCCTCCGTGCCGGCAATCTTGGCAGTGGCATCGTCAGTAATGTCGCGATAGCCTTGCTTACGGGAAGGGCCGCTGACCGTGGAGCGCGCCGACGTGCGCGCCAAATCTTTTGCCGCGCCGCCATTGGTAGCGCGCGGTTGCGCAGACGCGCGTTTAGCCGGCGATTTCGCACCGGACGAATCTTTTTTCTTGGCCATTGAATTACCTCGGGGAAATTGCAGGGGGACGTGTTACTTGCTTTTTTTAAATACAGATGCGGACTACCGTATTTAACCTGTCTTCAGCGTCGATATCTGTAGGTAGATGACCCATGCAGGTGCAGTCCATTACTTACAAATGTGCCGCGCATCCGCGTCAAGTTGTGAAGGATTATTCGCGCTCGAAACTCACTTACCACCGGTTCTGGCAGCGCATGGCGCGCGAAAAACGCGCTGACTTGTTTGACCAGTTCGGCGGCGGCCCGCGCGACCAGCTCTATCTGCCAACCGACATCCGCGGCATGGCGGACGATCCTTATCGCAGTCTGGCGTGGATGGCGCGCAAAGCAGGCGGCTATGAGAACTCGCCGGAAACATTCGCCGAATTCGCTGGGCGGATTTTTTCAGGCAACATGGTTTACTGGATAGACGCGGACGCGCAGGGTTTCACGCGGCGATCCCCAAAGGCGCGCGGCTCGCCCGTTCACTGCGCATCTTTGAGGACGACTTGCGGATAGCGCGCAAGTTCTGTTCGGGCAAGCGTTAAAAAATCCGTCGGGGTAATGCCGTCGCGGGTGAGGAAGCCATTCATCTTCTTCGAGGCCCAGCTGCGCGGCGTTCCCCGATCGCAAACCAGAGTCCGCCGGCCGCAGCGGCCAAGCAATAGCGAAGCGCTCAGCACCGCCGGGCCGCCACCGACGACAATTACCTCCCAACGACGCATAAGCTGCTGCGGGCCGACCTTGGGTCCGCGCGGCGTTCGTCATAGAGACCGAGCGAACGCAACCGCGCCAATTCCCCTTTCGCCACGCGTTCTCCGATATCTTTGCGATAGCGCAGATTGGCGACGACGATCTTGTGCGCAAGCTCATTGGCCCCCAGGCCCGCCTGCTCGATCGTTGCACCAACGCCGGTCGCGACGCCGACATAGCCGGTAAGGCCGCTGGTGACCAGATGAGCGTCCTGCATCGCCACTTCCGAAAAATGCAGCCTGCGCCGCTCGTCGGCTGTCAGCGGCTCGCGAAAAAATATCGGCGCGCCTTTCGACAGTTCTGCATAACCATAAGCATAGGGGTACGGCGGCACCGTCAACACAATGCCCACCGCGTAGCCATCGCGCGCGCGGAACGTCGTGCCGCCATCCACCATCGTCTTGAAAATGCCGCCCCATCCTTCTCCATGCAGCGCCTCACAGATCGCGTAACCGGGACAGCCGAATCGGCTCGTAAACTCCAGCGGCCACAAGCCCCGTTCATTCGCTATCAGGTTAATGTTGATGTAGCCGCAATAGCCGCCCGCGCGCAGCCGGCCGGCCATGCGACCCAGGCTCAGATCGAAGATGGTGCCGCCGCCTGTATACGTGACCACCGTGCCCATTTCCGATGTCAGTTCACCGAGGTCGCCGGGGAAAAAATGCTTGTGCTCCCAGTCGAGGCAGACGGGATCGAGGAACTGCTCGCCGTTGAAAAAGGCGCCGACGCCGACCTCGACGCCGGAGACATGCTCCATCAGGACAAAATCCGGCGGCGTCGCCCCGTTTTTCTGCCCGCGATACAGCGATAGCAAAGCGAGAATGT
>JANYDM010000099.1 GCA_025363575.1 Betaproteobacteria bacterium
TGCCGTAAATCTCGCGCGCGACCGCGGCCGAGATCTTGCCTTCGATGAGATCGCGCGTGACCGCCGCGGGATCGCGTTCACGCGGATTGCCATAGCCGCCGCCGCCCGGCGATACCACCCGCAGCACGTCGCCGTTCGCGAACGGCGTGCCGGACGTCGTCATTGGCAACCGCGTCTCGTCCGGCAGACCCGGATTGCGAATGAAAGTACCGAGCCCGCCGGGCTGGCCACCTGCCATGCCCGGCGCGGGAAATTTCTGGCGCGAACTCCTGAGCGACACGCCCGCGTGGTCGGCAAGCAAACGCATATCGCGCAGAATACCCATGCCCCCGCGAAATTTCCCCGCCCCGCCTGAATCAGTGACCAACTCGTAGCGCTCGATCCGCAGCGGAAATTCCATCTCCATGGCTTCGACCGGCAGGTTCGATGTGTTCGTCATATTGATCATCACGACATCCATGCCGTCGGCGTTGCAGCGCGCGCCCTGGCCACCGGCAAGATTTTCGTAGTTGATGAAGTAACGCCCGTTATGTGGAGCGGCGCCCGCGCTGATACAGCCCTGCCCGGGCCCGCCTGCCGCGACGCTGCGTGTCGGCGCCGCCTGACCCAGCGCATTGTTGATGGCTTCGGCCAAAATCATCGAGGTCATGTTGCGTGAGCTGACCGCCGCCGGCGCCACCGGATTTACCACGAGCCTCTCGGGCGCGATGATCGTCACGGCACGATACAAACCTTCATTCGTCGGCACGAACGGATCGACCACCGACTTCAAACAAAAGTAGGCGGTCGCGTAGCAATGCGTGAGCGGCACGTTTTTGCCGCTGCCGAGCTGCGGAGAACAATCGGATAAATCGAGCGTCAGATGGCCGTCCTTGATGGTGAGCGTAACGGCCAGTTTCACTCGCTCGCCGGTGACGCCATCTTCGTCGAGCCAGTCCACCGCGCTGTACGTGCCTTCTTTCAGCACGTTGCGAATGCCGTTGCGCATACGGCGCTCGGTCGCGTCGAGCATGTCGTCGATGCATTTCGACATCGGATCAAAACCATACTTCGCGAACAAATCCTGCACGCGCGCCGCGCCGCGGTTACATGACGCCATCTGTGCCATCAGATCGCCTTCGCTGTAATGCGGCATGCGCGAATTGAGATAGAACATTTCAAGCACGTCGGCACGCGGCTTGCCAGCCGTGTAAATCTGCACCGGCGGAATGCGAATACCTTCCTGGAAAATGCTCACACTATCGCCGGCTTCGCTGCCGGGCACACGTCCGCCCACATCCGAATGATGCGCGACCGCCGCCGCGAAGGCGACCAGGCGACCGTCGTTAAAAATCGGCGTGGCCACCGTGCAATCGTTGAGATGCGTCACGCCCACGATATACGGATCATTGGCGAGAAACGCATCGCCGGGCTGCAGCGTTTCAAGCGGAAAGCGCTGCAGGATCGCGCTTACCATGCGCAGTGTTGAACCAAGATGCGCCGGCGCGTTCGTCGTCAGCGAGAGCGCGCGACCGGCTGCGTCGCAGATCGCGGTTGAACAATCGGCACGCTCTTTGATGTTCGGCGAAAACGCCGTCCGCACGAGGCTGGCCGCCATTTCGTGGGTGGCTGCTTCGAACGCAGCGGCGATGATTTCCAGATGGGGGTGGGCCATGAACAGCGCTCCTCAGGACAAGGTCAGCAGGAGATTGCCCGCTTCATCGACGCGCACAGCGAAGTCCGGCGGCACCACCGTCGTGCAGTCCATCTGCTCGACGATCGCCGGTCCGTCGAACGTATCGCCTGGCAGTAAAGCGGCGCGCTCGTACACCGGGCAATCGACGAAGCCGCCGGCGTGCTCGAAATAAACCTTGCGCGTCGCGGCCGGCATAAGCCCGCCCTTGCGCGCAGCGGTCTGCGCGCCGGCGAAATCGCCGCGTGCAACCTGCATGCGCGCACGCAGGCGGAACGTAACGAGCTCGATCGGCTTGGCCGGCGAGTCGTAGCCGAACATCTCGCGATGCGCCGCATGGAAATTTGTTCTTGTCGCGGCGAGCGCGTGCGCATCGAACGGACCGGCCGGAACATCCACGGTCAGTTCGTGGTTCTGGCCGGCGTAGCGCGCATCGACGCTGCGCGCGAGATCTAATTTCGACGCGTCGATTTTTTCTCCGCTGAACGCTGACCGTCCTTTGTCTTCGAGTTCGAGATAGACACCGTCCACAACGGCGAGGCAATCCGCCGCCGACTCGCCGGTCATGCGCGTACGGCTGAAGTCCGCCTGCAGATCGTTGACGAGCACACCCATCGCGCACAGCACGCCCGGCCCCGGCGGCACGAGCACGCCCGCCACACCGAGATGACGCGCTACCGCCGCCGCATGCACCGGACCCGCGCCTCCGAACGCGACCAGCATGAAATCGCCGGGATCGAGCCCGCGCTCAACGGAAACGAAGCGCACCGCGTGCGCCATATTGGTGTCAGCAATGGCGATGATCGACGCTGCGGCATCGAACACGTCGACGCCGCGCGGTTTCGCGATGTCGCGCTCGATGACGGCACGCGAACGTGCAGCATCGATTTTCAATGCGCCACCGAGGAGAAACCCGGGATTCAAACGCCCGAGCGCGACGTTCGCATCGGTGACGGTCGGTTGGTCGCCGCCGTTGCCGTAACAGGCCGGGCCCGGCCGTGCGCCCGCGCTGTGCGGACCGACGTACAGCATGCCGCCCGCATCAAGACCCGCGATGCTGCTGCCGCCCGCGCCGACCGTGTGCACATCGAGTGCCGCTGCTTTAAGCGGAACGCCGTTAATGATGCGGCTGTGCGAGAGTTGCGGCTTGCCATTCTGGATCAAACACACGTCGGTACTGGTGCCGCCCATATCGAACGTGATGATGTTGGCATGGCCGCCGCGCGCGGCCATATAGATCGCGCCGCTGACGCCGCCGCTGGGGCCTGAAAAAAGCGTGTCAATCGGCCGTTCGCCCGCCTGCTCGGGCGTCATGATGCCGCCGCCTGAATTCATGATGAACGGCGGGTCGGGAATGCCGATCTCGCTGACTTCACCTTCGAATGCGCGGAAATACGCACGCGTGACGGGCATCAGGTACGCGTTGACGACGGTCGAGCTCAGGCGCTCGTATTCACGGAACTCCGGCAGCACATCGGTCGAGAGGGATACGTGGACTTCGGGCCAGCGCGTACGCAGCGCGGCCGCGATTGCGCGCTCGTGTGACGGGTTCGCATAGGAATTCAACAAGCAGACCGCGATGGCCTTGACACCGGCCGCCTGCAGATGATCGATTGCTGCAGCGAGGCTCGATTGATCGAGCGCCGCTACTATGGTGCCGTCGGCGGCCACGCGCTCGAGCACTTCCTGGCGCAACTGGCGCGGCACGAGCGGCGCGGGCTTCGATACGAAAGGATCAAACGTGTGCGGGCGGATCTGGCGCGCAATCTCGAGCAGATCGCGAAAGCCGGCGGTCGTGATTAGCCCGGTAAGCGCACCTTTTCTTTCGAGCAGCGCATTAGTCATTACGGTAGTGCCGAGACCGACGAATGCGACATCGGCGCCCGCGCCGCCGATCTGCGCGAGAATTTCGCGAATCCCGGCGAGCGGCGCGCGATGCGGCTCGCCCGGCGTCGACAACAGTTTGTGCCGCGCGACTGCGCCGCTACTCTCGTCGAGCAAAAAAAGATCAGTGAAAGTGCCGCCGACGTCGATGCCTATGCGAAAACGCGGCGCGACGGAATTAATGCTCGATTTCGAAATCATTGCTCGATGCGGATGTTGGCGGCCTTGATGATTTTGCCGTACAGCGCGGTCTCCTGCTTCACGTAGTCGACAAACTGCTGCGGCGTGTTGGTCATCGCTTCCGCGCCTTGCGTGATGATGAGCTCTTTCACGTCGGGCAACGCCATGATATGGGTGATATCGGCGAGCAGCTTGTTGACAACCGGCTGCGGCAGGTTCGCTGGCCCCACGACGCCCCACCATGAGATCGATTCGTATGGAAGCCCCGACTCCATCGCCGTCGGCACATTGGGCAACAGGCGATAGCGCTGCTTGCCAGTGGTCGCGAGCGCGCGCAATTTGTTCGCCTGCACCTTCGGCAGCGCCGACGGCATGCTGTCGACCATGAACGAGACATGACCGCCGACTAAATCAATCTGCGCCTGTGAGCTGCCTTTGTACGGAATGTGCAGCACGTTGATGCCCGCCACGTTCTTGAAATATTCACCGGCGAGGTGCGTTGTCGCGCCGATGCCGGCGGACGCGAACGTGAGTTCGCCCGGGCGGCGTTTTGCTAGTGCGATCAGCTCCTGCATGGTGGTGGCCGGCACTGACGGATGGCAGACCAAAATGTTGGGGCCTGCCGCCACCAGCGTGATGAAAGTGAAATCCTTAAGCGTGTCAAAAGGCAGTTTCGCGTAGAGGCTTGGCACGATCGCGTGCGTGCTCGGCGCAATCATCAGCGTATACCCGTCGGGTGGCGCTTTGGCGACCGCCTCGGTGCCGATATTGCCGCCCGCACCTGGACGGTTTTCGACGACGACCTGCTGGCCCCAGA
>JANYDM010000088.1 GCA_025363575.1 Betaproteobacteria bacterium
CTTTGCACCCACACGAGTCCGAAGTTGCCGCGCGACGCGCGGAACGCGACGTCGCCTTCATCGAGCAGCGCGACTTTAAGGCCGCGCCGCGCGAGCCCATAGGCGCCCGCGGAACCGACCAGGCCGCCGCCGATGACAAGGCTATCGAAGCGGGCCATGCGGAGAACGGCCGGTGACGGCGGCGGGCAAAAGGAAAATGCAAAACATTTGAAGTGATAATTTTGCCATAATTGCCGCACCTATTGGCCGACATAAACAGGCTGCAGAATCACCATGAAAAAAATTACCGTCATCGGCGCCGGCATCGTTGGTATTGCGACCGCTGCTTATTTGCGTCGGGACGGTCATGAGGTGACGGTCGTCGACAAGTTGCGGCCGGGCGAATACACGTCGTTCGGCAATGCGGGAATACTCTCGCCGGGCTCGTGCGTGCCGATCGCGATGCCGGGCATCTTGAAGAAAGTGCCCGGCTATCTCACCGATCCGCTCGGGCCGCTTAAAGTACGCATGTCGTATTTTCCGCAAGCGCTGCCGTGGTTGCTGCGCTTCGTCACCAGCACCGGCCTGAGACAGGTCGAAAGCACCGCGGATGCATTGATCAGCCTTTTGAGCCAGACTTTCGATGCGCACGGACCGCTCGCGCAGCACGCCGGTTGCAGCGACCTTATCCGCAAGACCGGCTACGTGGTCGTCTACGATACGGACGAGGCTTATCGCAAGGACTCGCTGGCGTGGAAATTGCGGCGCGAGCGCGGGGTAATCTGCAACGAGATCGACGCCGCCGGCATCGCAAAACTGGTGCCTGCGCTGGCGCGCAGTTACGAACGCGGCGTTTACCTGCCCGAGCAGGGCTATGTCACCAATCCGGAGCGTCTCACTAAAACTCTCGCGCGGCAATTCCAGAAAGACGGCGGCGTGATTCTGCAGCGCGAAGTGCTCTCCATCGAGCTCGGCGCGCAGGGCCCGCAGGCGCTGCTGACCGACGCGGGACGCATGGAAGTTGACATGCTCGTATTGTGCGCCGGCGTGCATTCGGGAAAATTCAGCGCGCAGCTCGGCGATACGGTTCCACTCGAAGCCGAGCGTGGCTACCACGTCACGTTCTCCGATCCGGCTCTGGATCTGCCGATGCCCGTATGTTCGGCGACCAACAAGCTGTTTGTCACGCCGATGGAGATGGGCACGCGCATAGCGGGGCAGAGCGAGTTCGCCGGCATCGATGCGGCGCCCGACTATGGACGCGCCGACGTCCTGGTCCGGCATATGAAGCGCATGTTTCCGCAGGTGCGCGAGGTCGAGACCACGCGTTGGATGGGCCGGCGGCCGTCGATGCCGGACTCTAAACCCGTCATTGGGCGCGCAACGAAATATCCGAACACTTATTATGCGTTCGGGCACGGTCATATCGGGCTGGTCGGCAGTGCGCCGACCGGGCGCATCATTGCCGATCTCGTCGCGGGCCGGACGCCGAACATCGACATCGCACCTTTCCGCGTCGACCGGTTCCTGTAAGAGCATGCAGACGACGATCCGCGCAGTCGCGGCTGCCATCCTGGCCACGATATTCGCCGCAGGCGCTACTGCCCAAACGTGGCCGGCAAAGACCGTGCGCGTCATCGTGCCGTTCGCACCGGGCGGCACCGCCGACACGCTGGGCCGCATTGTCGCGATCAGGCTGAGCGAAAGCCTGGGCCAGTCGTTCGTGGTCGAGAACCGCGCGGGCGCGGGCGGCGTGATCGGTTCGGATTTGGTCGCGAAGAGCGCGCCTGACGGCTACACACTGGTCGTCTCGGGTATCGCCTCGCATGTGATTGCGCCGGCGCTGGCGGCGGCCCAATTTCCATTCGATCCGGCGAAAGATTTCAGCCACATCGCGTTGTTCGGCGGGCCGCCGTCGGTGTTCGCCGTGCATCCGTCGCTGCCGGCGAAAACGCTCAAGGAATTCGTCGCGCTCGCAAAGGCGAAGCCGGGCGCTATGAGCTATGGATCGCCCGGCAACGGCACGCTCGGGCACCTGATCGCGGAAATGTTCAAGCAGATGGCGGTCATCAACATTGCGCACGTTCCGTACAAGGGCGCGAGCGGCGCGGTGACCGATCTGATCCCTGGGCATATCGAAGTCGTATCGACCACGCTCTCGACGGCCGGCGCGCAAATTCGCGCGGGCCGCGTGCGCGGACTGGCGGTCAGCTCGGCGGCGCGCATAGCCGAATACGCGGACGTGCCGACATTTCGCGAAGCCGGCTATAACGAGCTCGTCGCCGTCATCTGGTTTTCCCTGTCGGGTCCGGCAGGCATGCCGAAAGACGTCGTCGCCAAACTGAATGCGGAAGTGCGGCGCATCCTGCAACTGCCCGCGGTGCGCGAGCGGCTGCGGCCGGAGGGCATAGAGCCCGGCACGCTCGACGCGCCAGCGTTCACAGAATTCGTCGTGGCGGAATTAAAGCGCTGGGCGCCGCTCGTGCGTGCATCCGGCGCGCGCGTCGATTAAGATTGAGCATGGTCACGCGCGAACAAAACGAAATCCTCACGCGCACCGGTCCCGGCACTCCGATGGGGGAGCTGTTCCGGCGCTACTGGCTGCCCGCGCTTCAGGCGTCGGAACTGCCCGAGCCCGACTGCGCGCCGGTGCGCGTCAAATTGCTCGGCGAGCAGCTCATCGCGTTTCGCGATACGCAAAACCGTCTCGGCCTGATCGACGAATTCTGCGCGCATCGCGGCGTGTCATTGTGGTTCGGCCGCAACGAGGAGTGCGGGCTGCGCTGCCCCTATCACGGCTGGAAGTACGACGTGAGCGGGCAATGCGTCGAGCTGCCGTCCGAAGGCGCCGACGGGCCGCTGAAAAAACGCATCAAGTTGAAATCGTATCCATGCATAGAGGCGGGCGGCGCCATCTGGACTTACATGGGGCCGCCCGAGCTCGAGCCCGCGCCGCCCGCGCTTGAGTGGGTCAGCGTGCCGCCGGAGCGGCGCTTCGTTACCAAGCGCTGGCAGGAGTGCAATTATCTGCAGGCACTGGAAGGCGGCATCGACTCCTCGCACGTGAGTTTTTTGCACGGCGGCGCGCTGAAAAACGATCCGCTGTTTGTCGGCAGCAAGGGCAACGAGTACAACGACCGCGACCGCATGCCGCAGTTTGACGTCGTCGAGTTCGAAGGCGGCTTGTTGATCGGCGCGCGCCGCAATGCGGGCGACGATCGCTATTACTGGCGCATAACGCCGTGGATCATGCCGACGCACACGATTATTCCGCCGCGCGCCGGCCACCCGCTGGGCGCGCACGTGTGGGTGCCGATAGATGACGAGAACAATTGGGCGTGGAGCATCAACTATCACCCGAAGCGCGCGTTGAGCGAGGCCGAACTGACCGCCATGAAAAACGGGCAGGGCATTCACAATAAATACGTGCCCGGCACGTTCGTCCCGCTCGCCAACAAAAGCAACGATTACCTGATGGATCGCGCTGCGCAAAAAGCAGGCGTGCATTTTTCCGGCGTCGAGGGCATTGCGATGCAGGACGCGTCGCTGCAGGAATCGATGGGCGCGATCCAGGATCGCACGCGCGAGAACCTGTGCCCGACCGACCGCGGCATTGTCATGACGCGCCGCAGACTATTGGAGGCGCTTGAAGCGAACCGCGCCGGCGGACGCATCCCGGGCCTCGAGCCGGCCGATCAGCGCGTGCGCTCATGCGCGATCGAGCTCGCGCGCGACCAGCACTTCAAGGACCACGCGCGGCACGGTTTGTTCGCGCCACTCGATACCGATCCGGTGACTGTATAACGCGCAGCGCTATTCTCAGTCCTCCCCTTGCCCGGAGGAAATCCCCTTGGGGGACAAGGGGAGGACTGAGGTGGGGATGGGTCAATATTTGCGCGCCCAATCTCCAACCCATCCCCATCCCTGACGCCCCCTCGCCACTGCGCTTGCTCTCCCCCTTGACGGGGAAGGAGTTTTCTACTGCCACGGCATCAGCGACGCGTGGATCACGTCGGGCACGCCCTTGCCGCCCACCGAGCGGATCGCGAGATCGACGTCTTTCAACCCGAACCTGTGAGTCGTGATTTTTTCCAGCGGGAAGCGGTGCGACGCCAGTTGCGCCAAGGCGAGTTCGCACGCTTGGTAGCTGTGGCCGCGCGCGCTCTTGATGGTGACGAATTTGACCGTGACTTTCTCGAGCGGAAAATTCGGAAACTCTTTCATTTCGCCTTGCACGACGATTGTCCCGCCTTTGCGTTTCAGCGCGTCAACGCCCAGCAATATCGGTAGCGTGCCGGCGCCGGCGGTGCAGTCGAGTGCTACGTCGACGCCGCGGCCGCCGGTGATTTCCATGATGCGGGCGAGCGGATCTTCCTGGCTCACGTCGATCACGTAGTCGGCGCCGAGCTCTTTGGCGACCTTCAGGCGCGCGGCGTCCTTCGCCGTGCCGGTGACGATGATGAGGGATGCGCCCGCCTGCTTGCACACGACGGTCTGCGCAAGCCCTTGCTGGCCCGGACCTTGTATTAACACCGTCGAGTTATAGCCCACGCCGCCGTCGAAGAGCGACCATTCGACGCCGTTCGCCATCGGCGTGACGAGTCCCGCGAGCTCGGGCGTCACGTTTTTCGGCACGGCATGCACGACGGAATTCCATGGCAGATAAACATATTGAGCGAAGCCGCCCCACAGGTGGGGCGCTTTCTCGGCCGACGTGTAGCCGTAGCGGATGCCTTCGGGGTTGGTGCGCCAGTCGGTGTTTTCGCAGTGCCGGTACTGGCCGAGGTGGCACCATTCGCATTGGCCGCACATTACGTAGTGCTCGACGAACACGAGATCGCCTTCCTTGAACCCTTTGCGCCGCGTGAACTCGCGGCCCGCTTTGGCGATGGTGCCGATGTTCTCGTGCCCCATGATAGTAGGTGCGGGCGTCGGCGGATGCGCGTAAAGCTTGACGTCGGTGCCGCAAATTCCCGCGACCTCCATTTTCATCAGCGCGGCGTCGGCCGGAATGTCCGGCATCGGAAATTCACGGATCTCGGTCTTGCTCGGGCCTGTCCGCACGGCCGCCAGTACTTTTTCCACCTGCGTACTCCCATTGATGATCTTCATTGAGAATTTTCTCATGCATCTTTCCGCGTGTCGCGTGCACTCCCCAATCCGGTATCATCGTCACCGCGTAAGCCAATCCTGAAAGAAGATTCATGTCGAACACATCCGCCGGCCCCGTCGCCGCGGAACTCATCGCGGACCTGGCCGCGGCGAGCCGCATACTCGCCGCGCACGGCGTCGTCGACGGCTTCGGCCACGTCTCGCTGCGCCATCCCGGGGCGCCCGCACGCTACCTGATGGCGCGCTCGGTGGCACCCGCGCTGGTCACGCCCGACGACATTATCGAATACGACCTTGAGAGCAACCCCTGCAACGCAAACGGCCGTGCGAGTTTCCTCGAGCGCTTCATCCACGGCGAGATCTACCGGGCGCGCGCCGACATTCATTCGATCGTGCATAGCCATTCGCCGTCAGTGGTTCCGTTCGGATTGGTCGACGTGACCATGCAAGCGATGTTCCACAACGCGGCTTTCGTCGCGGCGGGCGTGCCGGTGTTCGACATCCGCGAGAAGTTCGGCGCTACCAACATGCTCGTCGGCAATGCAGAGAAGGGGGCGGCGCTGGCCTGTGTGATGGGCAGGCAAGACCTCGTGCTCATGCGCGCGCACGGCAGCGTCGCGTGCGGGCCGACGCTGCAGACCGCGGTGTTTCGCGCGGTCTACACCGAAGTCAACGCGCGCATTCAGCACTGGACGATGGCGCTCAAGCCCGGCGCGCCGATCGCGGCGCTCGACCGCGAGGAAGGGCGGCTCGCGGATATCGTCAACCAGACCGCCGGCATGCGCGCATGGGACTTGTGGCGCAGCCAGGTCAAGTGGTAATGGGCGATGAGTGATGAGATTTGCGATTAAGTGATTGCGCGACTACGTAACTGAATCCCCCAATTGCCCAATCGCTGAATCATCACTTTTTCGCCCATCACTCATCGCCGCATTTCAACAGGAGGCACGCCATGTCAGCAGACGAATTGAAGCAACAACTGGTCGACTGCATCCGCATGCTCGAGCAGTCGGACATCATCGACTACAACGGCCACTGCAGCATCCGTCTCGACGACGAGCGGGTTCTCATCAACATCGGCTCGTGCCAGCGCAGCCGGCTCACGGCCGACGACATCTGCACCATAGATCTCGAAGCAAATCAGCTCGAAGGCAACGGCAATGCGCCGCTCGAGCGTCATCTGCACTGCGGCATCTACCGGGTGCGTCCCGATGTGAGGGCGATCGTGCACGCGCATCCGAAGTGGTCGACGTTTCTAACGATGGTCGGCGAAAGCTATAAACCGGTGTACGCGCAGGGCTCGCTCGTCTATCCGATGCCGCTGCTCGATTCGCCGAACTCGATTAACAACCGCGCGATGGCCGACCGGCTGGCGGCAACGCTTGGCGACCGGCCCGCGGCGCTGATGAAGGCGCATGGCGGGGTGACGGTCGGCAAGGACATCGTCGAGGCCTTCGTGCTCGCGAACTACATGGAAGAGAACGCATACCGCCAGTACATGGCTTTGCAGATCGGCAAGCCTTATGTGTTCAGCGTGGAAGAGATTGCGCTTTGTCGCGAGAAGCTCTGGAACGCGACGCTCTTCAAGCGCACGTGGGATCATTTTCGCGCCAAGCTCGATTGAGCGCCTAAATCGTCTTCTCGATCATCGCCCTCAATTCAGCGGACACTTTCGGCTCGATGCCGAACCACGCTTTCCACGCCGGTCGGCCCTGATGCAGCAACATGCCTAAGCCGTCGACGGTCGGGTTGCCGCGCACGCGGGCGGCGGCGAGCAACGGCGTTTCGAGCGGGATGTAGATGATATCCGCGACGAGCGCGCTCTTCGGCAGAGTGTCGAGCTTGATGTCGAGCGCGGGCTGGCCGACCATGCCGCAGCTCGTCGTGTTGACGACCATCGCCGCGTCTTCAAGACTCGCATGGCGCTCTTCCCACGGCAGCGCTGTGAGGGGACCGCCGAAGTCGCCGGCGATTTCTCGAGCGTGCGCCCATGAACGGTTAACGATCCGAATCTCGCGCGCGCCTTCCTGCGCGAGGCCGTAACACACCGCGCGCGCGCCGCCGCCGGCGCCGATCACGACGATGGGGCCCGAGTCGGCGCGCCAGCCGTGCCGCGTCTGCTTCAAGTTCTGAATAAAGCCGTAGCAATCGTTGTTGGTGCCGGCAAGCGAGCCGTCAGGTTTTGCCACCACGCAACTGATTGCGCCGATGTTTTTCGCCAGCGCGTCGACTTCATCGACGATAGCCATCGCCGCCTGCTTGTGCGGCAGCGTAAGATTGCAGCCAGCGAAGCCGAGCGGATGCAGCGCGCGCAGGGCGGTGGCGAGTCCCTCGGGCCGGATAGCAAGCGGCACGTAGGTGCCGGCCAGCGCATGCTGCTTAAACCAGTAATTGTGCAGCAGCGGTGAGCGCGAATGCATGACGGGCCAGCCCATGACGCCCGCGAGCAGAAAACGGTCCGGATTTGCCATCGGCGTATTTTCGCATGCATCGCCCCCGCGTTGACAGCCAGGCGGATCAAGCGTGATCATGCGCGTGCTCGCATACAGAAACTCAGGAGGACGCCACATGAACGGCGAGGCGAAAGCGAAACCGAAAGTCGCGACCATGAATGCGGTGCACGATCTGCCGGTGTTGGTCGCGCGCGACCGCGGATTTTTCAGGGATGAGGGTCTCGACATCGAGTTCGTGACGACGCCGGGAATGGCGCAGGTCACCACGGCGCATTCAGTCAAGTTCGATTCCGTCTTCGACCGCCCGCTCGACTCCGTGTACAACGACGGCGGCATCGACCAGTACCGCATGTGCGAATGGGGCATCATGAAGCGCGCCGTCGAGGCCGCCCGCGGCGGGTTGCGTCCGCGCAAGATCGTCGCGCTCGGCGCTTCCATGTCGTCGTTCGCGATCGTCGTGGCCGCCGATTCGAAAATCTACGAGCCCGAGATGCTGAAGGATAAAGAGATCGCGGTGACGCCGAACAACGGCTCGCATTTCACCACGCTGAAGCTGATGGAGGGATTTCTCGCGCTCGAGCACATCAAGACGACTACCGCGGGAACCATGCCGAAGCGCATCGAAGCGCTGAAGCAGGGCAAGGTCGCGGCGGTGAGTCTGATGGAGCCGTGGATCAGCGTCGCGCAGAAGATGGGCCTGCGGATCCTCATCGAGTCGCACTCGACGCGCAGCGAGGCGGCCGGCGACGATCTCGACGGCAGGACGCTCGCAGCAATGTTCCGCGCGCAAGCGCGCGCGGTCGTGGAAATCGAGAAGGACCCGACGCCTTACATCCATTACTTCATCGGCGAGACCGGCGGCCTGCTGGAGCCGCACGAGTTCCAGACCTGGCGCCTGCTGCATGCGGCGCCGCAGCCGTACACCCGCGAGCGGTTCGACGATACCTATAACTGGACAGTGAAGTGGAACATGACGGTGCCGGGCGCGACCTATGACAGCATCGTCGACAACCGTGCGTGGCAATAGCGGGCGTAGAGGCAGGTGAGGATGAGATCGATATTGCACGATGCGGCGCATTCACCGGCGGGCGGCTGCGCGCCTTCGGTTCGTACTTGCGATTGCCGCATTTGCGCGGGCGCCGGCGAAAGCGGCACTCCAAAGACGGCATCGATCACAGGCCGCAAAAAATGAATAAGCGCGAACCAGCGCGTTGATTCGTCAAAATAGCGCGAAAAAATAATAAAGTTTTCGCTGCTCGCCTTTGTTCGCGCCGTTGCTACCTGAAATTTGTTTAAGCAAAAACGAGCCTATAATTTTTGTCATCGAGGAGGTTGTCATGAAAATTCATCAACACGAAATTTCGACTGTGCACGGCGTGCGCCGGCTTGCCGCCGTCATTGCGCTGTGCTCCTGCGGCCTTGCGTTTTCGCAGGTTGGATTTCCGCCGCCGCCGCCCAGGGTGAGTCCGGCTGCAGGTGTGATCGACATGCATGTGCATCCGGACCCCGACGTTTTCGGACGCTCGCTTACCGACGTCGAAATGGCGATGATCGCGCGGCGTAAAGGCATGCGCGGGATCGTGCTCAAAAACCACGTCGTCACCACAGCGGACCGCGCAGCGCTCGCGATGCAGCAGGTGCCCGGCATCGAAATTTGGGGCGGTATTGTGCTCAACAATTCAGTCGGCGGAGTCAACCCGGCGGCGGTCGAATGGATGCACCGCATGTCGGGTGGCCGCGGCAAAATCGTATGGTTGCCGACCTTCGACTCGGACAAACACATTAAAACGCTGGTCGACAAGAACAAGTCCGGACTGGTGGTTGCGCCCGGCGGACAGGTCACACCGCAGATGGAAGAAGTGCTCAAGATCATCGCCCGCGAAAACCTCGTGCTGGCAACCGGGCACGTGCATGCCGAAGAAGTCGTGGCCGTGACCAAGCGCGCGCGCGAACTGGGCGTGAAAAATATTCTCGTCACTCATGGGTTGACCAACATACCCGGACTTTCAACCGAGCAGGCGAAGCAGGTCGCGCAGATGGGCGCATACATCGAAATCTGCTATTTACAGTTCCTGACCGGGCCGACTGCGCAGTATCAGTGGATGACGCACTGGGACCGGGTGGATGCGAAGGCGGTCGCCCAGGCGGTCAAGGACATCGGCGCGGACCATTTGGTTTTGTCGACCGACCTTGGCCAGCAAGGCATGATGACGCCGCCGGACGGAATTGAAAACCAGGTGACCGCGGTTCTCGCGGCGGACGTGTCGCAGGCTGACATCGACAAGATGATGAAGCGCAACCCGGGGCGGCTGCTGGGATTGGCCGAGTAGGCTCGACATGCGGCGCCGACCTTCTCCGCGATTGCGCGCGACACGATGTCGGTGGGGCCGCCGGGCGCGAATGGAACGATGTAGTGGATTGGTTTGGTCGGATAGTCTGCCGCGTACACGCCGATGCTTGCCGCGCAAAATGCAGCGCAGAGTATTTTCGATTACCAGTGAATCATTAAGCTTGTGCCACAGCACCCGACCATGGCGACATCAGATCGGTGATCCCCTGGTGCTCGCCGGTCGCGGGATCGCGCAGTACGGCGCTCGGACAAGCGAAGTTGGTCGGATATACCACGAGCTCGGTGAGGTTGACCGAGAATTTTGCGTTGAGCGCTGATTGCACTTCCGCCGGCTGGCGCGGATCGACGCCGACCGTTTCGCCGCCGCTCGCGTCGATGCGCGGCTGATGGAAGGCGTCCTCGAGCGACATGCCATGATCGATCAGGAACGACGCAATCTGCATCACCGACGGCATGATCTGGCGCCCGCCGGAGGCGCCGACCGCGAACCACGCGTGGTCGCCGCGCCGTGCGATGACCGGGCACATATTGGTGAGCGGGCGCTTGCCGGGCGCGAAATAATTCGGCGACTCCGGGCGCGGATCGAACCACATCATGACGTTGTTCATCAGGATGCCGGTAGTGGGCAGCACCAGCCGGCTGCCGAACACCGAGAGCAGCGTTTGCGTGTGCGCGACCATGTTGCCTTCGCGGTCAACTACGTTCAGATGCGTGGTGCAGCCGGGGTTCTT
>JANYDM010000106.1 GCA_025363575.1 Betaproteobacteria bacterium
AGTCTTTCCGGACCGCGAGCACTTCGGCCGCATTTTCTACAATCAGGCCAATATGTCGGCGCTCGGCATCGCGCAGGTAGCGGTCGTGATGGGCTCGTGCACTGCGGGCGGCGCCTATGTGCCCGCAATGTCGGACGAGACCATCATCGTCAAAAACCAGGGCACGATATTTCTCGCGGGCCCACCGCTGGTCAAGGCCGCGACCGGCGAAATCGTCACCGCCGAAGAACTCGGTGGCGGCGATGTGCATACCAAGACGTCGGGGGTCGCCGATCATCTTGCCGACAATGACGCGCATGCGCTCGAGATTGCGCGGCGTGCCGTCGGTCATCTGAATCTCGTCAAGGCAGCGCCCCTCGACATGCGCGAGCCGCACGAGCCCGCACTCGACCCGGCTGAAATGTACGGCGTGATCCCGGTCAATCCGCGCCAGCAGTTCGACGTGCGCGAAATCATCGCGCGCATCGTCGATGGCTCCGAGTTCGACGAATTCAAGGCGCGCTACGGCGCGACGCTGGTCACGGCGTTTGCGCACATTGCGGGCCATCCGGTCGGCATCGTCGCCAACAACGGCATTCTCTTTTCGGAGTCAGCGCTGAAAGGCACGCATTTCATCGAGCTGTGCAGCCAGCGCGGCATCCCGCTCGTGTTCCTGCAGAACATCAATGGCTTCATGGTCGGCAAAAAAGTTGAAGCCGGCGGCATCGCCAAGGACGGCGCCAAGATGGTGACCGCGGTCGCCTGCAGCCGCGTGCCTAAATTCACCGTCATCATTGGCGGCAGTTTCGGCGCCGGCAACTACGGCATGTGCGGCCGTGCGTTCGACCCGCGCTTCGTGTGGATGTGGCCCAACGCGCGAATTTCGGTGATGGGCGGCGAGCAGGCGGCGGGCGTTCTTGCACAAGTCCGGCGTGATGCGCTCGAAAAAAGCGGCAAGACGTGGAGCGCGGACGATGAAAACGATTTCAAAGCGCCTATCCTCGAACAGTACGCAAAACAAGGCAGTGCCTACTACGCGAGCGCGCGGCTGTGGGACGACGGCGTGATCGATCCGCTGGAAACGCGCCAGGTGCTCGCTCTCGGCCTGTCCGCTGCGCTCAATGCGCCGATCGAGAAAACCACCTTCGGCGTGTTTCGGATGTGAGGCGCCGGATGTGAGGGCGGCAGCAGGCGCGCTTTGGCTGCGCGTATAATTTAGGGTTCGCGGTTCATTCGAATAGACGGGAACCCCATGACGCAAAAAGTACTGGCCCAGGTCGACAAGGACGGCAACGCGACGATAGCGTTCAACCGTCCTGAAGTACATAACGCGTTCGACCCGGAAATGGGCGTGCAGCTCATCACGGCGCTGAAAAAACTCGAGGCCGACCCCAAGGTGCGCGCAGTTGTGCTGATGGGCCAAGGCAAAAGTTTTTCTGCCGGCGCGGACATCGACCACATGAAAAAAAGCGCCCGATTCACCAAGGAGCAAAACCGCAAGGCGGCGTTCGCCTCGGCGCAGATTTTCCATACTCTGCACACGCTCAAAAAACCGACCATTGCGCGCGTGCACGGCGCGGTGCGCGGCGGCGGCGTGGGCCTCGTTGCTGCCTGCGACATCGCGATCGGCTCGCGCGATGCGACGTTCCGGTTGTCCGAAGTGCGCCTCGGCATCGTTCCCGCCATGATCAGCCCGTACGTCGTGGCCGCTATCGGCGAACGCCATGCGCGCCGTTACTTCATGACCGGCGAGGAATTCGACGCCGCCGAGGCCTACCGCATCGGACTGCTGCACGACATTGTCGAGGCGGACGCCCTCAATGCGGCCATCGGCCATATACTTTCGCAGTTGTATTGTGGCGGACCCGCGGCGGTCGTTGCCGCCAAACGGCAGATCGGCCGCGTCGCGCATGCCGGAATCAACGAGGCGGTGGTCGCCGACACGGCGCGCACCATCGCGGACATACGCGCGACGCCCGAAGCGCAGGAAGGCCTGACCGCTTTTCTCGAGAAGAGACAAGCGGCCTGGCTGCAGCCGCTGGTACAGCGCGCGAAGCGGAGGACTGGAAAGGCCAAGCGATGAAACTGCCGGCGAAGGTCAAAATGGTCGAAGTCGGCCCGCGCGACGGCCTGCAGAACGAAGCGCAGAACGTGCCGACCGCGGTCAAGATCGAACTCATAGACCGCCTGACCGATGCCGGCCTGCAGGTGGTCCAGACGACCGCGTTCGTGTCACCCAAATGGGTGCCGCAAATGGCGGACAACGCCGCGGTGATGGCCGGCATCCGGCGCAAGCCCGGCGTGCGCTATCCCGTGCTGGTGCCCAACCGCAAGGGCCTCGACGCCGCGATCGCCGCCGGCTGCGACGAAGTCGTCGTGTTCGGCGCCGTGACCGAGGCGTTCTCCAAGCGCAACACTAACTGCACGATAGACGAAGGGCTCGCGCGCTTTTCGGAAGTTTGCGCCGAGGCGATAGCACGCGGCCTAAAGGTGCGCGGTGATGTCTCAGTATGCCTCGGCTGCCCGTACGAGGGCGAAGTGAAGCCGGCGCAAGTGACGCGCGTCGCGCGCGAACTCTATGCCATGGGCTGCTACGAAATCACCATCGCCGATACCATAGGCACCGGCACGCCCGGCAAAACACGCGCGGTGATCGAGGACGTCGCCAAATACGTGCCGGTCGAAAAACTGGCCGGGCATTTTCACGACACCTATGGCCAGGCGCTGGCCAACACGCTGGCCGCGCTCGAATGCGGCATCGCCACGTTCGACAGCTCGGTCGCCGGCCTCGGCGGCTGTCCGTACGCCAAAGGCGCGACCGGCAATGTCGCGAGCGAAGACATGCTTTACATGTTCGACGGGCTCGGCATCGATACCGGCGTCGATATGGCTAAATTGATAGCAGCCGGGGAATTCATCTGCGCGGCGCTCGGGCGCCCGACGCTGTCGCGCGTGGCGCGCGCCATCGCGGCAAAGTCGAAGGCGGCATGAACGACGACGAAGTGCCGTCGCCTTGCGTCAGGATTTGCGTCGTGGACGAGACGCGCGACATCTGCCGCGGCTGCTATCGCACGCTCGACGAGATTTCAAAGTGGGCAAGTTACACGCACGCTGAAAAGCTGGCACTATTAAGTGAACTCGCGCAGCGCAAAGCACGCGCGCCTTTTCCCCATCACGTGCAATAACAGGAGTCGAAGCCATGCCTCTCTCTGCGCCTGCGCCCCGCAGGCTGATACACAACCGCACCATCGATTGCTACGGCTACGAGCGCGAAGACGGTTTGTGGGACATCGAAGGCCATCTGGTCGACACCAAGACCCACAAGCATTCCCGCCGCAACGGCGGACGCGAGCGCGCTGCCGGCCAGCCCGTGCATGACATGTGGCTGCGTCTCACCGTCGACCTCGATCTCCTAGTCCACGACGCAGAAGCCGTGACCGAGGAAGGACCTTATCCAACCTGCGCCGCGATCACGCCCAACTTCAAGCTTCTGAAAGGCGCGACCATAGGTCCCGGCTGGCGCAAGAAAACGCTTGAATTGCTGGGCGGCATCAAGGGCTGCACCCATCTTGTCGAGCTGCTGGGGCCGCTGGGCACCACCGCTTTTCAGGCGACCGGCCGCGCGCGCGAACAACACAACGCGGCCAAGGCCGCTGCGGGCAAAAGGCCCTACCAGCTCAACTCCTGCCACACTTACAAGGACGACAGTCCTGCGGTGAAGGAACGCTGGCCGCAGCACTACACGGGGAAATAACGCTAGCCGCGGCCGCCGCGAAAATCGCGCACAATTTCGCGCGCAGCGTTCATGCCCGGGACGCCCGACACGCCGCCGCCCGGATGAGTGCCCGCGCCGCACATATACAGTCTCGCAAGCGGCCCGCGATAGGCCGCGTATCCCAGCACCGGACGCGCGCTGTAGAGCTGATCGAGAGATAAGGCGCCGTGAAAAATATCGCCACCGATAAGCCCGAAGTCACGTTCGAGATCGAGCGGCGACAGGATTTTTCGTCCCAGCACGCTCGCTTTAAAGTTCGGCGCGTGGCGATTGACGGTATCGATCACCAGATCGGCGGCCTCTTCCCTGCAATCGTCCCAGCGCCTGCCGTCCGGCAGCGCGTAGCTGAAGTGCTGGCAGAAGAGACTCGCCACGTGTTTGCCCGCGGGCGCGAGCGTGGGGTCGACTGTGCTCGGAATCAGCATCTCGACCACCGGCTTGCGCGACCAGCCCGTTGTGCGCGCATCGAAATAAGCGCGCTCCATGTACGCAAGCGATTGCGCCATGATAATGCCGGATTGATGGTGGTCCTGCGCGTCGCGTCCGCGCAATGCGCTGAAGTCGGGCAATTCGCTAAGCGCAACATTCATGCGGAAAGTTGCCGACTCGCATCGGTAGTTGCGCATGCGCGCGACGAAATCCGCGTCGAGCTCGCGCTCGTCGATCAAGTCGAGATACAGCAGCCGGGGATTCAAATTGGACACGATGCAGCGCGCCGCGACCTCGGTGCCATCGGCGAGGACCGCGGCACGTGCGGCGCCGCCGGAAACGAGCACGCGCTCCACCGCCGCCCCGGTCGTGATCTCAACTCCCCGCGCGCGCGCTTCGGCCGCCATCGCCCCGGTAATCGCGCCCATACCGCCGACCGCGTGACCCCATACGCCCTTTTTGCCGTTGACCTCGCCGA
>JANYDM010000122.1 GCA_025363575.1 Betaproteobacteria bacterium
CGCCGAAGCCGCGAAGCACGACCGCAAGCCGAAGTACAGCGTCTCCTTCCGGCCTATCCTCGCCACGAACGAAGAGGCGGCCTGGGAGAAGGCCCGGCGCTACCTCGACCGGGTCGTCTCCCTCCGCGGCGGCGACGTGCAGTCACAGGCCATGCTGCAGGTGTTTCTCAACATCGCCGAATTCGGCATGCCGGTGCAGCAGGCGATAGAGGCTTCGCGTATTTCGAGCTCCAGCTTCCCGAATTCATTTGCGCCGCATGGCTATCTGCCGGGCCGTCTCAACGTGGAGAACACGTTGCCGCAAGCTACGGTCGAAGCGTTGCGCGCGCTGGGACACGATATCGATGTGTGGCCGCAATTTCCCGGGCAGAACGGCGGCGTGTGCGCGGTCATGCAGCATCCGCGAACCGGGCAGCGGCATGCCGGCGCGGATCCGCGGCGCGAAGCATACGCCGCGGCATGGTGACTGCACGCGCGGCGGTCGGTGCGCTGCTCTTTTCTTTATGCGTGGACTCGCATGCCGTCGATTATCCGACCCGGCCAATCCGCCTGATCGTGCCGTTTGCGGCCGGCGGCGGACTTGAAATCACCGCGCGAACGATCGGCCAGAAATTGACCGAAAAGCGCGGTCAATCAGTCGTGATCGACAACCGTCCCGGCGCGGCGACGATCGTCGGCAGCGACATCGCGGCGAAGGCTGGCCCAGACGGTTATACGCTGCTGATGATGACGACGTCGTTCGCGATTAATCCCAGCCTGTATGGCAAGCTGCCGTACGATCCGGTGCGTGACTTCTCGCCGATCACGCAGATTGTGAGCGTGCCCAATATCCTGGTGGTGAATCCGTCAATTCCCGCGCACTCTGTGCGCGAGTTGATTGCGCTCGCCAGGGCAAAGCCCGGCCAGTTGAATTACGCGTCAGCGGGTGCGGGCACTTCGCCGCATCTCGCCGCTGAGCTGTTCAAGAGCATGGCGGGAATCGATATGACGCACATCCCGTATAAGGGTGTCCCGCCGGCGGTCACCGATGTGATCGCGGGCCGCGTGACCATGCTGGTGACGACGACGATTTCGGCAGCGCCTCACATCAAGTCGGGCAGATTGCGTGCATTGGCGGTCACGAGCGCGAAGCGTTTGACTGCAATGCCGGAGGTGCCGGCGATCGCCGAGACGGTGCCTGGCTACGAGGCCGATGCGTTTCAGGCCATGGCTGCACCGGCGGGCGTGCCGAAGGAAATCGTGCGCCAACTCGCCGGCGACATCGCTGAGATCGTCCGGCTGCCTGACATACGCGAGCGCATCACCGCTGATGGCGCCGAGCCCATCGGCAGCACGCCCGAAGCGTTCGGCGCTTTCCTCAAAAAGGAAATGCTAAAATGGGGCAAAGTCGTGAAAGAGTCGGGCGCGCGACCGGATTGATCAGACAGCTCCGACATCCTCCGCAGTTTCCAACGCGCATGGCAAATACCCGCGCAACCGCCAATAATTTACCGGGAGTAAGAAAGATGGCCTCTGGCGTATTCGATGACGCGCTGATCAAGCATTTATGGTCGAGCGACGAGTTCAGGCAGATTTTCAGCGATGCCAACCGCATTCAGAAGTGGTATGACTTCGAAGCGGCGCTGGCGCTCGAGCAGGCCGAGCTCGGCATCATCCCGCGCGAAGCGGCGAAAGAAATCTCGGAAAAAGCGAAAATCGCCAATGTCGACGTCGAGGCCATCGCCGCCGAGATACGACGCATCAAGCATCCGCTGGTGCCGGCGCTGAAAGCGGTGCAGGATTTGTGCAAGCCCGCCAACGGCGAATTCATTCATTTCGGGCCGACCACGCAGGACGTGCTCGATACCGCGACCGTGCTGCAAATGAAAGACGCGCATGCCGCTTACTTGCGCGACATCAAAGCGATCGGCCGCGAGCTCTATCGGCTGGCGGAAAAATACCGCGACACGCCGATGGTGGGGCGTACCCACGGCGTGCAGGCGCTGCCGATCACGTTCGGCCACAAGGCCGCGATCTGGCTGTCCGAGATGGGCCGGCACTACGAGCGGCTGCGTCAGTGCGAGCCGCGCGTGTTCGTCGGCGGCATGGTCGGCGCCGTCGGCACGCAAGCGTCCTACGGGCCACAGGCGAAAAGACTGGAGCAGGGGCTCATGAAACGCCTCGGGCTCGGCGTCGCCGATATCAACTGGCAGCCGGCGCGCGATCGCTTCGGCGAATATGTGTGCGTGCTTGGACTGATCGGCGCGACGCTCGGCAAGATCGCCAATCAGATCTACGTGCTCGAGCACAATGAGATCGACGAGCTGCTCGAGCCGTTCAGCGACGGTAAAGTCGGCTCTTCAACCATGCCGCATAAGCGTAATCCAAGCACGTGCGAAGCCGTGATGGGCGTGTCGCGCGCCATCAAATACAACGTCGCGTTGATGCTCGAATCGATGGTGATCGATCACGAGCGTGACGGCGCGGCATGGCGCTCGGAATGGCGCGCGCTGCCGGAATCCTGCCTGATGGCGGGGGGCATGCTCGCAACCATGAAATACGTGTTGTCGGGGCTGGTCGTCAACGTCGACAAGATGCGCAGCAACCTTGACCTGCTCGGCGGCTTTCTGCTGTCGGAGCGCGTGATGTTCGTGCTGTCGGGGAAAATCGGCAAGCAGACCGCGCACGAGCTCGTCTATGAGATCTCGATGCACGGTCTGGAGCACGGCATCAGCTTCGACAAGGCGCTGATGGACGATAAGCGCGTGCGCGACGCAATGAGCGAGCAGGAGCTGCGCGCGGCGCTCGACCCGACGACCTATGTCGGGCGCGCCCCGGAGATCGTAGACGAAGTGCTCGCGCAGGCGAAGGCGGGCGGCTGGCTGGATTAAATACAGGATGCGGGATTCGGATTGAGTCAGAAGCGCTTCCCGGCATTCCAGCTGAATCCCGAATCCCGACTCCCGACTCCTGAATCCCAAGTGAAAGAGCAAAAGCGATGAACGTAACAATATTGGACGACTACCACGACACTATCCGCACGTTACCGTGCTTTTCCAAGCTCGACGGCCATAAAGTCACGATCTGGAACGACCACACCAAGGACGTCGACAAGCTTGCCGAGCGGCTCAAGGACACCGAAGCGCTGGTGCTGATACGCGAGCGCACGCCGATTCGGGCGCCGCTGATCGAGAAGCTGAACAAGCTGAGGCTCGTCAGCCAGCGCAGCGTCTATCCGCATATCGATCTGAATGCGCTGACGCGCAAAAGCATCATTCTGTCGTCGAGTCAGCATCCGGGCCGGCCTTCGTACGGCACCGCGGAGCTGACGTGGGGACTGGTGCTCGCTTCGCTGCGGCAGATACCCAAGCAGATGGCCGCGCTGAAAGCGGGCAAATGGCAAGTTGACGTCGGCTACGGCATACGCGGCAAAACGCTCGGTATCTACGGTTACGGCCGCATCGGCAGCGTCGTTGCCGGCTTCGGCAAGGCATTCGGTATGAAAGTGCTCGTGTGGGCGCGAGAAACGTCGTTGGCGACGGCACGTGCCGATGGTTACAGTGCCGCGCGCAGCAAGGAGCAGTTCTTCGAAGAAAGCGACGTGATTTCCCTGCACATGCGCCTGGTCGACGCGACGCGCGGCATCGTGACTGCGGAAGATCTCGCGCGCATGAAGCCAACAGCGCTGATCGTCAATACCAGTCGTGCGGGGCTGATCGCGCCCGGGGCATTGGTGGCTGCGTTGCGCGCGGGGCGGCCCGGCATGGCGGCGGTCGATGTTTACGAGGAGGAGCCGCTGCTCGACACCAAGCATCCGCTGCTCAATATGGACAATGTCGTGTGCACGCCGCATATCGGTTACGTCGGGCGCGACGAGTTCGAAATCCAGTTCACGGATATTTTTGACCAGATACTCGCGTACGCGGCAGGCAAACCGATCAACGTGATCAATCCGGAAGTGCTCGAGAAAAAATAACCAGGCACTGGCGCCACCGGGGAAGAGAGATGAATGCGACGATTCGTATTGCCACGCTCGTCGCGTGCGCGGCTTTCGCCACGAGCGCGGACGCGCAGCCCGCGAAAGATTATCCCGACAAGCCGGTACGCTGGGTCGTCCCTTTCACGCCGGGCGCGTCCAATGACGTGATCGCGCGCTTGATTGCAGCCAAGCTGTTCGAAGCGTGGAGCCAGCAATTCATCATCGACAATCGTCCGGGTGCCGGCGGTTTGGTCGGTGCGGACACCGTCGCCAAAGCCGCGCCCGATGGCTACACGCTGCTGCTGTCGAACCCCGGCCCCAACGTCAACAGTCCCCTGCTCAGTAAAAAATCGCCGTACAAAGTCGAAGATTTCTCGCCGGTGATTTATTTTGGATACGCGCCGCTCCTGATACTTGCAAATCCCGCGCTGCCGGTGCGCAATTCGAAAGAACTGCTTGAGTATCTAAAAGCCAACCAGGGCAAGATCAACTGGGGCTCGTCCGGCACCGGCAGCAGCCTGCATATTGGGCTCGCCGTGCTGCAGGCGGCGACCGGTGTGAAGGTCACGCATATTCCGTATAAGGGATCGGCGCCCGCTATTACCGATTTGATCGGCGGACAGATCCAGTTCATGCACACGACGACGGTATCGGCGGAAGCGCAGATTAAAGCCGGCCGCGTGCGCGTGGTCGCGCTGGCGAGCGCAAAGCGGCAGGCGCTGCTGCCCGACGTGCCGACGCTGGCTGAAGCCGGCATCAAGGACGCGGAAGCCATCGTCTGGTTCGGCATGGCGGGGCCGGCCAAAATGCCACGCGCGCTGGTCGACAAGCTGAACGCGGAATGCAACCGCATCCTGCAGCTGCCCGACGTCAAGCGGCGCCTCGACGAGCTGGGGCTCGAAGTGCAAGGCGGTACGCCCGAACAGTTCGCGGCATTTGTCAGGAAAGAAGCAGACCGCCTGCAAAAGCTTATTAAAGACGGTGCGCTCACCCGCGAGTAGCGCTTCGGAGCCATAATTTCCGCCGCACAATCGCCGTCGGCCAAATCAAAAACGGTGCGGCGGCCCTGGTTGCCGCACCTAATTGCGGCGAAGCGGTGCCGAATGTGTGCGACAGCGGGAATAAAGCCCAGGCACAAGCCTTGCTCTATCCTCCTGCGGTAATCATAGAAACCGTTTTTAGAAAATCCGAAAGCGAGCCATGAATATTCGAAAGTCAGCGCTGATCGCCGGCGTGGTCGCAGCAGCTGCCGGCAGTAGTCAGGTGGCGATCGCCCAGACCCCAGCCGCCTATCCGGCCAAACCCATCAAGATCGTCGTGCCTTTCGCGCCGGCGGGACCCAACGACATCATCGCGCGCATCGTCGGCCAGAAATGGAGCGAATCATTTGGACATCCGACAGTCATCGAGAACCGCGGCGGCGCGGGCGGCACGATAGGCGTCGAATACGGCAGCAAGGCGGCGCCCGACGGTTACACGGTCATCATGTGCGGGATGAGCAACATGGCGGTTGCGGTCGGCATTTATCCCAAGCTCGGCTATGACCCTCACGAGCTCACGCCGATCACGAACGTCGCTATCGTGCCGTATGCACTGGCGGTCAATCCGAGGGTGCCCGCGAAGAATGTCAGGGAACTGATTGCAGTTGCGAAGGCGAAGAAAAGCCTTTTGAGTTACGGCAGCTCGGGCACCGGCGCGATATCGCAACTGGCCGCCGAGTTGTTCAAGTCGATGACAGCAACGGACATCGTGCACGTGCCGTATAAAGGCACCGCGCCGGCCGTTACCGATATGATCGCCGGCCAGATCGACATGATGCTGGCCGACTACGCCGCTGTCGCGCCGTTCGCCAAAGCGGGAAAGTTGAAGCTGCTCGCGGTAGCGGGAGCGAAACGTTCGGCTGCGGCGCCGGAATTGCCGACCATATCCGAATCCGGAGTGCCGGGCTATGCAGTGGATGCGTGGTTCGGTCTCGTCGCGCCAGCCGGCTTGCCGAAAGAGTTGGCTGCGAAATTAAACATCGCAACAGTCAACGCGCTCAAGACGCCGGACGTGAAACAGCGCTTCAGCGAACTGGGTTACGAAGAGATAGGCGATACGCCGGAGCAGTTCGGCGCGACCATTAAAAACGACATCGACAAATACGTGCACCTGATCAGGAAACTCGGCATCAAAGCTGAATAGATTGCCCGGCTTCACGCGCTCGTGCGCGCGCGAGGGCCGGCCGCGCAAGCTGCCGCTCGAGATAGGCGGCGAGCACCGGCGAAGCCAGTTCGATTTTGGCCGAGCGCGCCCACGCCAGCGTATGCGCAAGCAGGACGTCAGCGCCGCTGAATGAGTCGCCGCATACAAACGGGCGGTCGAGCAAAGACTTGTCCAGCACCCCGGCCGCCGCCGTGAATTCCCAGCGCGCCGTATCTTCCATGCCCGCGACGCGCTTGTCTTTCGGCAGCGCGAAACGGTGCTTGGCTATTGTCCATAGCGGTTGTTCGAGTTCGGTGGCAACGTAGAGCATCCAGCGCAGACAGTCGGCGCGCGGCGCACCCGCTTGCGGCATGAGATGGCACGCAGGGAACTTCTCGGCAACGTAGGTGATGATGGCCGCGGATTCCGTGAGCGTGAGCCCGCCGTCGACCAGCACGGGCACTTTGCCGGCCGGATTCAACGCGAGAAACCGTGGCGCCCGTCCCGCGCCTTTGAAGAGATCGACGAGCACGTATTCGTATTGCGCGCCGGCTTCTTCAAGCGCCCACGCCGCGCGCAGCGAGCGGCTGTTGGGGCAGCCGTACAATTTCATCACGCGTGCTGCGCGCCAGGGCGGCCGCTGTCGACGACAAACGTATCGATGGTCGAGATGCCGCTGTCGGCGCGTTTCTCGCTGGCGAGTCCGCGCACGGTGGCGGTGCAGCGCTCGCGCGTTATCTCCATGCTCACGTAACCGCGCTTGCCGTTGCCGTAGCGTATATGTGGATTTTCTGCGAGAGCGGCCGCAATCTGCTTTACGTTGGGCCCCTGCGACGTGAGCGAGGTGCCGCAGAACTCGCTGGCGACGACCGGAGAATTGGCATCGTCGAAATCCGTTTTGAGGTCGGCGACCCAGGTGCAGTGCACGTCGCCGCTGATGATCAGCGGGTTAGACGCCCGCGATTGCACGACATCGTTCAGCAGTCGCGCGCGCGCGGCAGGATAGCCGTCCCACCCGTCGGTCCAGAAACTCTGGGCAGGTCCCGCCTTGCGGTCGTACTGCGCCATCAACGTCTGCTGCGCAATGACGGTCCACTGCGCCCGCGTGCGCGCAAGGCCCTCTTTGAGCCATGCTTCCTGGGCTGCGCCCAGCATGGTGCGATCGGCGGCGAGCCGCTCGGCGCAGTCCGCAACCACGTTGCTGCCACCGCGGCCAGGCTTGGGACAGGCATGATGCGAACGGTACTGCCGGTCATCGAGTACGAAAAAGGTCGCGAGATTGCCGAACGCATAGCTGTCGTACAGCAGCGCGGCGGGTCCGCTCGGCAGAGCGCGCGGCGCAAGCGGCATGTGCTCATAATAAGCCTGGTAGGCGGCGGCGCGGCGCACCAGAAAGTCGGGATCGAGGTCCTGGGCTTCGTCGTTCGCGTAGTCGTTATTGACTTCGTGATCGTCCCACGTGACGAGCCACGGCGCCGCGGCATGCATCAGCTGCAAGTCTGCATCGCTTTTGTACAGCGCATAACGGTCGCGGTATTCAGCCAGCGTGCGGGGTTCGCCGGCATCATGCTTGCGCACATGGTTGCGTCCCCACGACGACTCGTAGATGTAGTCGCCCAGAAACACCACGAGGTCGAGGTTCTCGCGCGCCATGTGGCGGTAGGCGGCGAAATAACCCTGCTCGTACTGCTGGCAGGAAGCGAATGCAAAACGCAGGCGTTCGTTGGCGCCGTCACCGGCGGCGGCTGCAGTGCGCGTTCGTCCTGTGGTGCTGATTGCATCGCCGGCCATGAAACGGTACCAATACCAGCGCGCGGGTTCCAGGTTTTGCACTTCGACGCGCACGCTATGCGCAAGTTCAGGCGTTGCGGCTACGCTGCCGCGCTGGACAATATTGCGGAAATTTTCGTCGCGCGCAATTTCCCACTTTATCTCGATGTTTACCGGCATTGCGACGCCGGTGAGACGTGTCCACAGCACTACGCTGCGCGGCCGCGGCGAGCCGGAAGCCACCCCGAGCGTGAATGGATAAGCGTCGAACTGCGATTGCGCGCGCAGCGGCCGCACGAACGGCGGCGCGAACAGGCTGGCCGCGGCAAGCGCGGCGGCCATGCGCAACACGGTCCGCCGGCGCTGCGCGAACGGCAAATCACGCGGTGCCGCCCGGCGCAGCCACTCAGCGAGAAATGGCTTGTTCATCGGCTGATACTTGCGCGCGTCGCTCACGCCCGCTCAGACGCGCTCAAGCGCGTTTAGCCAGCTTGTCGAGCAGAGGCCGGATGCTGGGCAGCGTCTCGATGGCCAGCAGCATCTGCGCCGTTTCGTCGGCGACTTTCGCGCCGACGACCTCCGCGGCGTTATGCCGGTACTTTTCGACGACGTGCGCCGGCGGAGCGGGCCGTTTGGCATCGCCGAGCGGGATTTCAATCGGCTGCATGATGGTTTTGCCGTTGGCAACGATGACGAGTACGCCGAGCGGACCGTGCTCCTTCGATGCCGGATCTTCGATCGTCTTGAACTTGCCGAGATGGTTCTGCAGTTCCGGCCGCTTGAATAGGGCATCGGAGAAAGTGTTCTTGACGACATAGCCGTCGAGAATCGCGCAGGCGACCGGATACTCATAACCGAATTTGCCCGAGAATTCGCCGGCCGGCCGCACCCGGAAGTAAGGCTGCAGATGCGGCACGCGAATGTCCACCGACGTCAGGTCCTTGAGCGACAGGCCCGTCTGCTCCCGGAAGGCGAGCGCAGCGTCGATTGCGCCTTGCGCGATATAGCCACATGGATATTTTTTGAGCCGCCAGGTGTCGGCAATGTGCCACTTCGAAAGGCCAGCCGTGGCTTTACCGATGTCGACGCCTTCCATTCTGCCCGCTGCGACCACGCTGTTGACGTAACCGAGCGGTGAATCGAGCGCGTCGGGGTTGGCTTCAAAACCGTTAGATGCGAGCTCGGCGGCCATGACGCCAGCTTGCGACGCGATACCGCCATGCAGCGGTTTGGTATGCGTGCCGAAATTGCCGGTAATACCGCCGGCCTGCGATGCAGCTATGCCCCAGGCATGACGCTGCTGCGAGGCGTTCAGGCCCAACAGCTTGCCCGACACCGTGGCTGAAGTGAGAGGGCCGAACAGCGCCGTGCTATGCAGGCCGTGAAACTGGTCGGCTCGGCGCGGCACTATGCGCGACAGTGCTTCGCCGATTTCGAAGCCGGCGATGTATGCCTCCAGCACCTCGCGGCCGCTGCAGTCGCGCGTTTCGCCGGTGGCAAGCATCGCTGGCACCAATACGACGCTCGGATGGCCGAAGCTCGAACAGTCATCGAAGTCGAGCGTATGGCCGAGCGTGCCGTTGACGAGAGCGGCCAGCCACGTCGATGTTTTCCGGGGATTGCCGAGCACCGTTGCTTCGTTCGATGTGCAGCGGTCGACCATGTTCTGCACTTTGACGCCGGGATCTTCGCCGACGCCGGCCAGCGCGACGCCGATCTGATCGAGTATGGCAAGCTTCGCAACGTCGACGTCGCGTTTGGGTACCTTGTCCAGGCTCACGCCCGCAACGTATTCCGCCAGGGTCTGTCCAAAATCCACTTTACCTCCTTCGTTGTTGTCTGCCTGCATATTCATTGCGGGAACGCATCTTTTTTCATGCCGAGAGTGGCCGTCAGTTTGCTCCACTTTTCAACTTCGGCCTTGATGTAGTTTGGAAAATCGTTCCCGTCTTTGTCTAAAGTCACGGTCGCGCCTTGGGCGACCAGTTGCTCCTGCACGTCGGCGCGACGCAGCGCCCTGGCTGTTTCGCCGCGCAGTGTAGCGATAATATCGTCCGCTGTGCCGGCAGGCGCCATGAGCCCGAACCAGGTCACCGTTTCGAAGCCGGGATAGCCGGACTCGGCGACGGTCGGCACTTGCGGCGTGACCGGCGAGCGCTGCAAGCTGCTCACGGCGAGCGCGCGCAGCTTGCCGCTGCCGACATGCGGAAGCGCCGACAGCATGTTGCAGAAAAACATCTCGATATGTCCGCCAATCAAATCAGTCAACGCAAGGCCGCTGCCTTTGTACGGCACATGCGTGAGGGCGATGCCGGCTGCACGTTTAAAGAGTTCCGCCGTCAAATGCGGCGTCGTCCAGTTGCCGGTGGATGCAAAATTAATCGCGCCGGGCTTCGCGCGCGCAAGGGCAACGAGATCCGCCAGCGATTTCACCGGCATCGCCGGGTTCACCACCAGGATGAAAGGCACCGACGCCATGCGCGCGACCGGCGCAAAGTCGCGCGGCGAATACGGTACTTTGCTGGTCAGCGGAGTCATGATCAGTGCCGATCCACCGGAATACAGCGTGTAGCCGTCGGGAGAGGCCCTGGCTGCGAGCTCGGTGCCTATGATGCCGCCAGCGCCGCCGCGATTGTCGACCACGAAAGATTGTCCCGCGAATTCACCCAGGCGCGGCACGACGATGCGCGTGACGAGGTCGTTGCCCGAGCCCGGCGGGAAGGGCACGATGACGCGCACGACTTTGACGGGATAGGGCAGCGCGGCGGCGCATGCAGAACTTATGAGCGCGACGGCCGCGGCGCACAGGCAGCGTTCAATCAAGCTGCGCCTGCGGCATTGCGGCCGGCGATGCGCCCGGTGACGATGCATTCGGCGATGTTGCCGCCGGAAAGGTAAAGATGCCCGAACGAGCTGCCGAGTTCGCCCGCCGAGTAGAGGCGGGGGATCGGCTTGCCGTACACGTCGATGACGCGCTGTTCTGCATCGTGTACCGGCCCGCCTTGCGTATTCGACAGCGTTGCCCACACGGGAGCGCCATAGTACGGCGGCGTTTTGATCGGTTGCATCGAGCCGCCCGGACGCTGGAAATCCTCGTCGCTCCCGCGCGCGCACAGCGCGTTCCAGCGGGCGACGCTCTGCTCGAATGCAGTGGCGTCAATGTTGAGCAGGCGCGCAAGTTCGGCCAGTGAATCCGTGCGTTTCAGAATGCCGAGCCCGACTTCCTGCAGATTGTCGTCGCTCCACTCGTAAAGAATGCCTTCGTCGTTGGACGTCGCCTTGCCGAGCGGATACATCTTGCGGCCTTCTTCGTCGCAGATCAGGTAGGCGGGATTGCGCGGGAAGCTTTGCGTGACGGGATCGAACTGCTGCAACTGCCGCACGCCGGTGTCCTGCGTGTACGGCTGGTACTCGGACATGAACCGCTTGCCCGCCTGATCGACGAGTATCCATGCCATTTTGACTTTGACCTTGTCCGCTTCCCCCGGAAACCAGTCGGGCATGCGTTTCACGCGTATGCCGTACGGATAATTCGCGTCGGTATGTTTGAAGCCGTAAGCGCCATGGATATGCCACATGTGCCAGAGCGCCGCGCCGAGGTCCTGCGCCATGCGGATGCCGTCGCCGCTGTTCATGCGCGCGGCGGCATTGAGCACGGGTTTGCTTTCGAAGAACTGCGCTTTCATTTCAGCATTGCCCTCGAAGCCGCCACAGGCGAGCACGAGGCCGCGACGCGCTTCGATGCTGCGCTCGGCGCCATTACTCATTACGCGGACACCGCGAACTGTGCGCGTGGCGGGGTCGGTGATCAATTGCAGCGCTGGCGTGGCGAGGCGGATTTCGACTTTTTGTTTCAGCAAATGTTCGTGCACCATCCTGAATAGCTTGGGGCCGCCCGGCGCGCCATTGGCCCACGGGTAGGTCGCGCGCGCATCAAAGCCGGGAATATCCATCACCGTCGTGTGATAAAACGTGTCGGTCCCCGGCAGCGGGTAGTTGGCGCGGATCTGCCGCCGGTACGGGTCGCCGCTTTTTTCGCGCAGCGCGTTTTCTTCGATCGAATTCGCGATCGCCGCGTTATTGATTTTGCCGAGCTCGCGCACATAGTGTTCGAGGCCGCACATGCCAGTCGCGAGCACGCGCAGAACGTCGTCCGGCGTGCGTCCGTCGTTGGTCGTTTTCAGATAGAGAAAAGCCTGCTCGGGATCGCGCGCGCTGCGCACCGCGCCGTACGAGCAAATCGACAGACCGCCGGGCACCGGCGATTTCTCTATTAAAAGCGTTTTGGCCCCGGCCTGCGCGGCATTCAAGGCGGCAATGCCGCCGGCCAGGCCGAAGCCGGCGACGACTACGTCATACGATTCGTCGAATTTTTGGATTGTCATTTTTTAAGATCGTTTGTCACAGAGAGCAGAGAGGGCATAAAGAAGAGCCAAAAAACAGATTGTCTTGATTGCTGCGGCGCTTAATTTTCCTCTGCGCCCTCCTTGGCGAAGTTTTAAGTTCTTGCGTTAAGCAGCGGCTGCACCGAATTCGAGGCCCGGGCTTCTGGCCGGCTCGAACACGATGATGCCGCCGACGCTCGACGGCGGCACTACATAGAATCGTTCGGCGTCGAGCGCGCCGTGGGCGTAGTCGGTCGCCGCGATATGCTTGCGCGTGGCTTCCATGCTGCCGCTGGCAAGAGCATAGCCGACGATCCATGGCAAAGTGGCCGGCTCGACGTTGAAAACACGCCGGATCACCGCGGGCGACTTGAACAATACCCGGCCGCGCGACGTGTCGACATGCCATCGGTCATCATCGCCGGCTGCTTTCAGGCCAGTGAAGCGCGCGTAGCGGGCAGCTGCCTCCGCCGGGTCTTCCATGCAGAGGATGACCGCGGTCAGGGCAGTTGCGCGGTTCGCGTGCTTGAGCCACTGCGGCTGCCACACCAGTTCCGGCGTGTGATGCTGGCAAAACTGGATGCGCCCTTCGGCCATGACGCCCGGCGCGACCCGTACGATGGTGAAGCGTGCCGTGTCCTGGCCCTGTGGCGTATCGAGCTGGCGCTGCAATGCAATGGGTTCCAGCGGCGAGAATCCCTCGTGCGCGAGGCGGGCGTAATCGGCCTCGGGCGCGCCGGTGCCGAATATGATCGAGTGGACGCCGACGTAGCGCTGCATCGCTTCCCGCAGCTGGTTGGCCACCGGCGTGTCGCCAGTCGGAGTCAGGAATTCGAGATAACCGCGCTTGAGCATGATGCAGCGGTTGCCGGTGCCGGCCGGCAGCAGCGGACCGCCCGGCTCGAAGCGATTCGATTGCGCCGAAAAGGGTGTTAGCGTGAATCCCAATTTTTCGAGCGCCGGTGCCGCATTGTCGATATGCGGCACGAAATGCGCGAGGTGATCCAGCGTGAGCTTGCCAGGTCTCGGCGCTTGAGCGGCGGCCAGTTTTGCGAACGCTGCGGGCGTCATCGTCAGGACGGGCGGCGTGCGATGAAATCGATTTCTATACGGGCGTCGCGTGCGAGGCCGCTCACGCCTACACAGGTGCGCGCCGGACGGCGGCCCGCCGGAAAATATCCGGCGTAGACATTGTTCATGCGCTCGTAGTCGTCCTTGAAATGCGTGAGAAAGATGCGTGCGGACACCACATGCTCGAGACCGAGCTTGCAGCCATCCAGCACGCGCTGCAGGTTGGCCATCACCTGACGCGTCTGCGCTTCGATGCCTTCCGGGTAAGGCGAGTCGTTCGCGGTGCCGGTAAACGGCATCTGGCCGGTGACGAACACCCAGCCGTCCTGCTCGACGGCGTGGCTGAAAGGCGCGACCGGGTCAGGCGCGCCGTCTATCATGTGAAAGATCGGCATTTTCAGGATTGAGGATTGCGGATTGAGACTGGAGTTTAAGGCTTTTCCTCGATCCGCAATCCTCGTTCCTCAATCCTTTGCTAATAGCCCTGCGTGCGGTCGACCTGGCTGGTTAGCGGCTTGCCCGCAAGCTTGCGCGCAAAATTCGCGAACCACGTGTCGCACAGGAAGTCCATGTAGCGCGGATCGTCGCAAGACGTATGCGGCGATATGAAGAGGTTGCGCGTCGTCCAGATCGGCGCATCGGCCGGCAGCGGCTCGGGGCTGTGCACGTCGAGTACGGCGCCGGCAAGTTCGCCTTGGTCGAGCTTATCGCATAACGCGGCGTAATCGACGACCGGCGCGCGGCCTATGTTGATGAGCCCGGCCGAAGGTTTCATGAGATCGAGGCGCGCGCGATTCATCAGGTTTCTGGTGCTGGCGGTCAACGGCGTGGTAACGATGACGAAATCGGCTTTCGGCAGCACGCTGTCCAGCTTCGCAACTTTGCACGCGCTGTGCGCGGGCTTCCCGGCCTTGCCGCTGCGCGTGACCGCAATGACTTTGAGTTCGAGTTTTCGCGCGGCGCGGCCGGCCGCGCTGCCGAGGTCGCCGAAACCGATGACTACTGCTGTCTTACCGGCGATCGGCGCCGTGAACAGCGGTTCCCATTTTCTGTCGTGCTGATTGGCCATCATCGCGGGCGCGCGGGTCTGCAGCATCAACAACGCCATCGTGCAATAGTCTTCGGCCTTGTCGCCGTGCGCGCCGCTGTTGTTGGTCAGCGTGATATCGGCAGGCAGCCAGTCGAGCGGAAGCAGGCCATCGATGCCGGCGCCGGTGGTCTGCAGCCACTGCAGCAAGGGCGCTCGCTCGCGCAGACGCTCGCGCGGCGGATTTGAATTGATCATGAAGTCCGCGGTCTTCAACGCTTCGTCGAGGATGTCACCATCCCAGCCGATCGTGACCTTGAGCCGTTTGGCCAGGGCGCGGTGTCGTTTTATGGCGGCCGCATAAATGGGTTCGGTCAACTGAAACAGAGCCTGGCGCTGGCGACTGTTTTCAACGTGCAGATGATAAACACGGGCTTTTTTTGTGGCTGATTTGGGCATGGATATCTCAGATTGGAATAACGACTAGAGTATCGAAGCGCGCCGAGTCGGTGATCACGATACGCTTCTGCAGCAATGCGGTGTCGCCGGTGACGACGATTTCATCAAGATAGCGGCCGGCGCTGAACACGGTCATTTCGCCGTCGTGCATGGTGCGCACGACGATATAGCTGGTTTGCGCCTTGTAAGTGCCGTCCGCGCCTTCGAGAATTTCCGTCGGACCTATGACATGACGGTAGACGTGCGGCTCGTAAACGTTGATTTCACGCAGAGACCTTATACGATCTTCCAGCATGCCGCGGTTATCGCAGAACCACACGCCGACCATATGTCCCTGCTCGTGAGCGGCGCGTGGAAGAATCTGGTAGAAGCAGCTCTCAGTGAAGAATTGCGGCCACCGGTCCAGTTCATCGTTGTCGATCGCATGCACGTACTGCGTCATGAGGCGCACGATCGCCGAGCTGACGGCGGCCGGCACCTTTAGAGCCGCTGCTGCAACGCCGGCGTCAGACATCGAGCAGCTCGCGATAGACTTTCCAGAACCCGCGCACCGAGGTTTCCGTCGCGCGTGTCGGTTGCGAGCCGACGCCGGTGCCGCCCATCTCGATGATCGCATGCTTGTCGAGATCGCCGGCAATGCCTTTCTGCACGAAGCCGCCGATGGCGCCGTCTTCCATCGATACGAAGCCCGCCGGCCCGACCAGGTTGGACTGCTTGGCGCGCACCGCGGTTTGCTCGGCGGTGTCATCCTCAAGTCCGATCATGGTCCACACGAGCTCGCACTTATCTACGCCATGCGTGATGATCTGGCGCGTGCCGAGCGAATTGAGTATCTGCTGCAGCACGAAGCCGGGAAATATGCTCTGGATCGAATTGGTGATCTGGTCCGGATATTCCATCCACTGATCGATCAGCGACGGGTCTTTCAGGCCATAGTCGTTTTTTTGCGCGCGTATCATGCCCGAGTCGTAGGCGGCATCGCCCTTGTCCGTATAGCGCTTGGTGAAAGTAATGTGATGCCAGCTTTTGTCGTCCTGGCGCGTGCCGCCTTCAGCCGACAGGCGGTTCAGCTTGAACGTCGAGAAGAACGCGTGCAGCAGGCTGGGATGGTAGTTGTCGCGACTGTTCTCGACGTAGAGCTTCCAGTTGTTGTGCATGAGCTGACTGTAGCGGCCGAGAATTTTCACTTTTCCGTATAGCGTGCGCTCGATGTGCTCGACCATTACGGGGCCCAGATAGTCCTTGAGCGGCGGCGTCTTGTCGGAAAAAGTGCCGAATACGAGTCCATTGATCGTCTCGACCCTGAGACGCGTAAGCCGGTGCTGCGCCTTGTCGAAATCCGCGGGCATGCCGCCTTTCTGCTGGATGCCCTGCTCGAACGCGATGCTGGTCAGCTTGCCGTCGAAATCGTAGATCCAGTTGTGGTACGGGCAGACGAAATTGTGTGCGCGCGTGCGCTTGCCTTTCGGCTGATGGCAGATGATGGAGCCTTTGTGCACGCAGCGGTTGACCAGCGCGTTGATGCCGCCGTCAGGACGGCGTACGACGATAATGGGGCTGTCGCCGATGCGGGTCGTGACGTAATCGCCGGTCGCGAGGATCTCGACGTCGAGACAGAGAAAGCTCCACGTCGGCCCGCGAAAGATCAGGTCCTGTTCCCACGCATAGATAGCGGGATCGGAGAACACCTGCATCGGGACGCGCGTGATGCCTTCGGCGGGCCACTGAAGTAGCTCGCGCAGCGGGCGGACAGCGACGGCCTGGCTCATGCCACGCTTATTTGATCTGCTTGGACTTGACGTAGGGCTCCGCAAGGAACGCGCTATCTGGCACGTCTTTCTTGGCTGTGCCGCCGGCCTTGAAGATGTCGTTCATTTTTTTCAGGGTCGCGATGTCCTGCGGCTCGAAGGATACTCGGTAGATGTTGTCCCACAGGCTCGCATAAGCCTGCGCGTCATCGGCCGGCATGTTGGCGGCTTTTTGCAGCACTTCGGCGACTTGCCCTTTGTTCTTGCTGCCGAACTCCATCGCGCGGCGCATGCCGACAACGAATTTCACCAGGTTGTCCGGGTGCTTGGCCGCATAGTCGCTATGCACGATGCCGATGCCGATATAGGGCACTGCGTTCGATTTCGTCAGCTTCTTCCATTCGTCCAGAAAATTACCGAGGCTGCGCAGCTTGACTTCATTCATCTGCGCAACGGTCGTCGAGCGGATCGCGCCGGCGTCGATCTCTTTCTGCATCAGGAACTGCGCCAGCCGCGGCTCGGTGCCGGGTATCACGGTGTAATCCGATGGTTTCAGGCCGTAGTTGTTCTCGAGCAGCGCCGCGGCGATTGCATGTGTCGCACTGCCGGGCGGCGACATGCCGATCCTTTTGCCTTTGAACTCGGCAATCGATTTGATCGGCGAATCGGCAAGCACGGCGAATTGCGCTTCGGCAAGCTGGGTGCCGAGGATGATTTTGATCGGTACTCCGTCGGCGGCGATATTGAGCGCGCCGGCGGCGCTGGCGCCTATAGCGATGTCGATGGCGTTCGACGCGATTGCTTTAGTCGGCGCATTGACATCGCCAAACTTAATGTATTCGACGTCGAGCCCTTCTTTTTCCAGGAACTTGCCCTGCTCGAGCACGGAGCCGAAGCCCAGGCTCACACCGCTCGTCCAGTAACCAATCCGAAGTTTTTGCGCGAGGGCAGTGCCGGATAAGAGCAGGCAGGCCGCGCATACCAGAACGGAAACAGCGCGCGGAAGGAAAGTCGGGTTCATGTCGAACTCCTGAAGAGGGTGGAGAAGGGGAAAACAACCTGGATCAAAATTACCATAAAGCTGCGCCGCCGGCAGGTCAAATCAGCGCGCGCAGACGCTTGATGTAGTCGATTGCCTGCGGGTGGGTGGGGTCGCGGGGCCGCGCGCATTCGATGCGGACTTGCTCGCGCACGCGGCCAGGGCGCGGCGCCAGCACGACGACCTCATCGGCGAGCACCACCGCTTCTTCGACGTCGTGAGTGACGAACACGATGCTCATCTGCTTCATGGCATGAATTTCCAGAAGTTCGGCGTGCATCTGGGCGCGCGTCTGCGCATCGAGCCGCGAAAATGGCTCGTCCATCAGCAGGATGGCAGGGTCGGTCACGAGGCTGCGCGCGAGTGCGACCCGCGAACGCATGCCTCCTGAAAGCTGGTGCGGGAATGCCTCTTCAAAATCCGCGAGACCCACCAGCGCCATTGCTTCGTGGGCGCGCGACTGGCGCTCTGCGCGCGGCATATCACCCGCCTCCAGTGCGAACTCGACGTTGGCGCGCGCCGTGCGCCATGGCAGCAGGCGGTCTTCCTGAAACATATAGCTGATGCTGCGCCAGCCGGTGAAATCGCGCGCGCGCACGCCGCCGAAGCAGACATTGCCGCGGTCCGGCGTCAGGATGCCCGAAATAATATTGAGCAGAGTGCTCTTGCCGCAACCGGAAGCGCCGAGTATTGCGAAGATCGCGTGTGCGGGGACTGCGAGGTCAATGTTCTGCAATACTGTCAGCGCTTCGCCGTCTGCGCTATCGAACCACTTGCTGATTGAATTGAGCGCGATCGCGCCATCAGCGCAGTCGCCGGCCGCCGGCGGCGTTGCAGTAGCGCTGGTGTTATTCATTGCGCTGATTTGACCGGCGCTTTGGCGGCGAACACGGAGTCGCGCAGGCACAGGCGCCCGCGCGGGTCCTGCCAGAGTTTTTCTTCGGCGTGCAGCTTGCCGATAGCGCGCGCGACCGTTTGAAAATCGCAATCGGCGAGTTGCGCTGCGATGTCCTGATAGTAGAGCGGTGCCTTTTCAACCAGCGCGGTTATTCTTTCCGCGGTAGCCTTTATTTGTGCAGCGCCCGCGTTGACGGTGGCGGGTACGTGGTCGGCCTTGCCGGAAACATAATCGGCGATTTTCGCGCGGTCTGCGTACGCATAGGCAATGCGCTCAAAGCGTTCCTTCGGTATGCCCTCACCAATCGTCGCGTCGACGCCGACCTTCGCGCCTGTCGGCACTACGCCGGGCGGCAGTACGGCGAGGCTGGGGTCGAGTGGTTTCGCGCGGGCACCCGGTATCACGAGGACGTCACGATCGCCTTGCACGCGCGTGGCGATTGCCCATTCGACATCGGTCGCGTTCCACACGTCGATATCGTCGTCAACCACGACGACGTGCTTCAAATCCATGACCGACAGCGCCGCGAGCAGTGCGTTCTTGCCCTCGCCAGACTGCTTTTTGATCGAAATAATCGCGTGCCAGAACGCGCAGCCGCCGAGCGTGACGTTGATGTCTTTGACCTGCACGCCCGCCGTGCGCAGCGCGCTGCGAATGGCGGTATAGCGGGTAGGGGCGGCGAGCCAGGTGTTTTCCCACGGCATGTGGAGCGCGTAGTAAATCGCATCGCGCCGCATCGTAATGGCCTTCACTCTGACCAGCGGGTTCCAGTGCAGCCCGCCCATCAGGCGCGTGAATTCGCCGAAACGTCCTTCCGGATAGACCCAGCCGGTCGGCAGGATCTCGGCTTCAAGCACGATTTCAGCGTCGGCGATGCACGGCATGTCAATCGTTTCGCAGGTCGCGAGTTCGACCGCCGCGCCACGCAGGCCCCCTGCGATGCCCATCTCGTCCACGCCGAGTGGAGCACGAAACCCCGAGCCCATAATTTCGTACGGATGCGTGCCGATCGAAATCGAGATCGGGCAGGGCCGGCCGGCTTCGAAGGCGCGTTGCGCGAAAAGCCGCATGTTGTTGGGCGTGACGATGTCAATGCCGGTCAGATTTTTCTCCTGCACCATGAAGCGGTACATGCCGGAGTTGATGCCGAACTCGGGATCTTTGGCAATGACGACGCCGGCGGTGATCATCGGCCCCCCGTCATATATCGACGACATCGGCACCGGCAGCTTGAATAGATCGACATCGTCGCCGAGCTGGATAACCTGTTTGTGCGCGGCGGTCTCGACGTAGAGCGGCGATATCGGTTTGTTGATGCCTTGTTCGAGTTTCGCTTCGATATCGCCATAGCGGCTGACGCCCATGCCGAGCACGGCGCGTTTCTGCGTGCGGATAATGCCCGACACGACAGGCATGTCATAGCCTATAACTTTGTGGAAGAACAGCGCCTGTTCGGATTGGTCGACGAGCGTTGCAATATGCCGGATGTCGACCGGCTGCTTGATATCGGTGAGCTCCCGCTCCTGACGCAGGCGGTCGAGGAACCCGCGAAATTTTTCGTTCTTCATGATGTTCCAGTCTGTCGGTTGGCAGGGGCTGAGTTCATTGCGCCTCGGCTTCGCGGCGCCAGCGGAATATGTGGTTTTCGAGCGGCTTCAGCACGCCAATTTCGAGCGCCGCCATCATTGCAATCATCGTAATCGTCCACGCGAACACCTGATCGGTCTGCACGAGATCGGCCGCCTGGCGCAACCGGTATCCGACGCCGCTCGACGCGCCCAGCGTTTCGGCGACCAGGCTCACGCGCCAGCCGAAACCGAATGCGAGGCGCGCGCCGGAAAAAAAGTACGGCATGATGGTCGGCAGGTAGATTTTCAGCATGACTTTCCAAGCGGGCATGCGCAGCGTGTGCGCAAGCTCGATGAAGTCTGCATTGACGCTGCGCGTGCCCTGCCAGACATTCGTGATAACGAGCGGCATTGCCGTCATGAAGACGACGAAAATAATGGTGCTTTCGGACACGCCGAACCAAATGATCGCAAATATCGCCCAGATCGCCGACGACACGGTATTGAGCACCGGCAGCACCGGCTCAAAAAATTCGCCAAGACGGCGGATCGCGCCGAACATGATGCCGAGCGGCACGGCAAGGATGGTCGCCAGCACAAATCCGATGCCGACGCGCTCAAGCGTAATGCCGAGATTGCGCAAAAGGTCGCCATTGCCGACGATCAGCTTGAAGGCGTCATACACCCGCGGCGGGCCGGGCAGGATGTAGTGCGGAATGCGCAGGGAAAAAAGCCACCAGGTCGCGAGCAGGATGCCGACCAGCGCGAGGCGCTGAGCGATCAAGTCAGAGCGCACGCTGCGCGCCGCCGTGCGCGGAACCGGATGTGTGTCGGTGAATTTGGCCATGGGCGCGTGGGTTAGCGTTGGATGATCAGGCCTTGGGCGGTGCGGTGAAGTAAGTGCCGCGTCCGCTGGCGACCAGCGCGCCTTCCTTGTCATAGATATAGGCTTCGGCGGTGGAATACTGGCTGCCGTTGCGCACTATTCTCGCCTTGGCGGTGAGATCGCCGGGCATCGCGGCCTTGTGATAATCGACGCGGATATCGATGGTCGGCACCGGCCGGCCGAGCTGCGCCGCGATTGCATAGTCGGCCGCGACATCGACGATCGCGGCGAGTATGCCGCCATGCGTGTAGCGGCGGTCGGGATTGACGACCCATTCTTCGCGCCATGCGGCTTTGAGCTCAATGCCCGCGTCGTCGATCTTGAGTATGGTGAAATTGAGCCACTGGTTGAACGGCCCGCGCGAAATGATTTGCTGCAGCTTCTCGATGCTCATTGTTTCAGCCATGGCCTGCTCCGGTTGACGATACGGTACCCTGCGCGGCGGCCAGGCTGCGCAAGACTTGCTGGTCTATCTTGTTGGTGCCGGCGAGCGGCATGCGCTCGAGGAAGAACACGCGGCGCGGATGGCGGAACGCCGGGCCGTTGGCGAGAGCATAATTTTTTATTTCGTCCCCGGTCGCGCTATGCCCGGGACGCAGCACGATAAAAGCATAGGGCACCTGACCTTTCATTTCATGCGCGAAAGGCAGCACTAACGCCTGCTGCACGGCTGGGTGGCGTTCGAGCAGCGATTCGACTTCGATCGGAAAAATATTTTCACCGCCGCACACGAACATATCGTCGGTGCGGCCGACGAAATAGTAGAAGCCATCGAGGTCGCGCCGGCAGATGTCGCCTGTGTGGTACCAGCCGTCGCGGATGCGTTTGGCGGTTTCGTCCGGCAGGTTGTGATAGGCCAGCAGAATTCCGGGATTCTTGAGGATCAATTCTCCTTCGTCGTCCGTCGGCCCGCCGATCAGTTTCGCGGCAGTGCCGGCATACGGCACACCGATTGAGCCCGGCGGCCGCGCCTTGCCTTGCGGATGCGGCCCGAGGGGCACCGGTCCACCTTCGGTGACGCCGTAGACGACCAGGGCCTCGGCGTTGGGAAAATATTGATTGAGCTCGTCCAATATCTGGCGCGACGCCTGCGCGCTGCCCATCATGACGGTACGTACCGACGAAACATCAGTCGCGGCGAGGCGATCTTTTTTCGCGAGCACCATCGAAGTCATGGTCGGCACACCGGAAATCACCGTGCAGTGGTAGGCGCCTATCGCGTCGATGTAGCGATCCGCATCGAACTGCGGCAGCAGCGGCAGCATCGCACCCGCGGTGAGTCCCTGCTTGATCGCATTGAGCGCGTTCTTGTGATACAGCGGGGCGGCCACCAGGATAACGTCGCGCGGCGTCGTGCGGCGCGACCATGCGAGTATGCGGCGGCTCCAGTTCTGGCTGAAGTGCGTGAGTAGAACGCCTTTAGGGCGGCCGGTCGATCCCGACGTATACGGCTGCACGGCGATCGAGTCCGGCGCGGGGACGAACGCCGTGAAAGCGCCGGGATCGACAAAGCGCGCGTAGCTGTCCAATCCATCGCCGCCGAATTCGATTGCGCGCAATCCCGGCGGGCAAAGCTTCCGCAGCGCAGGCTCGGTGAATATCAGCTGCGCGTCGGCGTCGTTCAATATAAAGGCAATCGCGTCGGCAGTGAGCTTGATGTTGACCGGCACCGGGACCACGCCGGCGCGCATAGCGCCGAGCAGCGTGGCGACGAATTCGACGCGGTTGAGCGAGAGGATGCCGATCCGGTCGCCGGCCTTGAGCCCCGCGTGAACGAAGCCGCGCGCTGTCGCGTCGCACATAGCGTCGAGTTCGCGATAGCTGATTTCCCGCGGCCGGCCCGGTTCGCGCAGATCGACAATCGCCGTGCGCGCGGACTGCGCGTGCGCCGCAAACGCAGCGCCCAGATTGCCCGGATAGCCGCGCGGCTCCGGCTGAAGCAGGGTTGCTTCAGTGGCCGCCGGACTCGCGGCGGTCACGGGCAAATCACCACCTTGCCGAATACTTCTCGATTTTCAATAAGCTTGAGACCGTGTGCCGCTTTATCAAGCGGCAGGACTTCGTCGACTACGGGTTTCATCGTGCCCTGCACGATAAGCTCCATCAGGGCGGTGAGGTTCTCGTCGTAAAAACTGTTGGAGCCTATGACCTGCAGCTCGAAACTCCAGATATAGCGCAGGTCTTCCTTCGGGTCGAAACCGGCGGTTGCGCCACAGACGAGTATCTTGCCGCCGCGCTTGACGCACTTCAGCGTGGGCGCCCACGTGTCGCCGCCGGTGAAATTGATGACGACGTCGACGCCCCCCTCGTAGTTGCGGCGCTGCGGCTTGCCGAATTTCCCGATCGCCCACTTCGAAAAGTCGGTGTCTTTGTAGTTGATCACATGGTCGGCGCCCAGATCTTTCAGGCGCTGAATCTTGTCAGCGCTGCTCGCGCATGCGATGACTTCGGCGCCGAGCATTTTCGCCAGCAGCACGCAGCCGGTGCCGACGCCGCCGCTGGCGCCGAGCACGAGCACCTTGTCGCCTTTCTTGATGGTGTTGTGCGTGATGATCATGCGGTGGGCGGTGCCATAAGCGACGGGCAGGGCGGCGGCTTGCTCGTACGTCACTCCGGCGGGCATGCGGATCAACTGGTCCGCAGCGACCAGACATTTTTCCGCGAGGCCGCCGTGCATCATTTCACCCATGAGGCCCTTTTGCTTGTTGAGCGGGTTGACGAGCACGCGGTCGCCGGCCTGCCACCCGCTGACGCCGGCGCCGACTTCGAGAATCTCGCCCGCGATGTCCAGGCCGATAATCATCGGCATCGGCACTTTGATGCCCGGCATGCCGCGCACTGTAAAAATATCGTGATAGTTAAACGACGTCGCGCCGACGCGTATTACCACGTGGTCTGCAACGACCTTTGGGTCCGGGAAATCCGTCACATAATCGAGACTGTCGACGGCGCCATGCTGCCTCAGGACCATTGCTTTCATTGCATTCTCCGGTTTTGTTCCAGTGTTCAGCTGCGTTCGCTGGTTATGGCAAGGTTCATCACGGTACTGCTGGTCATGATTGCCGACAGCACCATGCTGCGTGCAGCCTCGATCTGTTCGCGTGAAATACGCTGGGCAGTCTCGCGGTCGCCGCGGGACATGGCTTTGACCAGCGCACGATGCTCGTGTTGCATTTCCTGCGAACGGTTGCGCAAGCCGAGCGCGAGATGCAGCAGCCGCGTCATCTGATCGAGCAGCTGGTCGATCATTGCTGCGAGCCGGCTGTTGCCGGTTGCGTGCGCAATGGCAACGTGAAATGCCTTGTTGGCTTCGAGAAAGCGCGTAATGCTCTTGACGTCGTGCGAATGATAGCCATGGCGGCAGGCTTCGTCGAGCACACGCAACCGCTGCGCGTCGACCTTGCCTGCCGCCATGTGCGCCGCGGCCGGCTCGAGCATCAGGCGCAGCTCGAAAACGTCCTGAATGTCTTTCAGAGTAATCGGAGTCACCATGTAGCCGCGGCGTGGTATTGCGCGCAGCAAGCCATCATGCGCGAGTCGCGTAAGCGCCATGCGCACCGGCGCCTTGCCCAGCCGGTATTGCGCGCACAGCTGCGGCTCCGAGATTTCGGTGCCCGGCGCAATCGTGCACGTGATGATGTCGTGCTTGATGCGCTCGTACGCGCGGTCGGTCAGCAGCGGGATGGCCGGTGCAGCGGGACGTGCGGAACTAGCTGAAGAATTGACCACAAAACGCTCCTGCTCAAGCTGAAATATTAGGGAGCAGGTCGTGACATGTCAAATGAATGCGATCACAGAATGGCGTGCCCGGGGCGTGGACTAATGGATGCTTGCCGGAGCCGGCTAAGCTGCAGTGATTTAGCGCCGTGGACCGGCCGACGCCGCTAACGGCCGCGTGACGATTGGCCGCGGAGAGGGTGGTGATTGGTTGCCGTGCGTTTGTTCTGTGTGCGCATCAGGATGTCGTTGATCGAATGCAGCATCAGCAGATCTTCGAGCACATCTTTGGGAAAACCCTGCCGCGTCTCGCGCTCGTTGACGATCAGGCTCGTCAGGTACATCGCGCACGCTTCAGATGGCCAGCACAGCAGGAGTTTTTCGACGATGCGCGGAAAGTGCTGCTCAATCGAGCACTCGGGCAGGCCGTCTCCGGGCTTATGAGTTGAGAGGACCGCTGAGTTATCCCAGCGATCGTGCTCGGAGAGCAGGCCTTTGTTGTTGCGCGCTCGAGATAGCCGATCGAATTCTTCGTCGGATATTATTTGTGGAAGATCCTTACTCACTTGGCTGTATGTTGGTCACCATTTGAGTGTCAGAGTAGTATGCTGCGAAATAAGTTCCAAGTCCATGAAGTAATACTCAAAATACGCGCCCGCTCCAGGGGCGGGCAGAGCCCCGGTCAGGCGATGGCGCCAGCGTCTGTTCGTGACAGTGGCGCTCGATGCTTAATGCATCGCGAAAGAGCAATCGTAAATGAGCCGTGCCATGCAGCGGACCGCTACAGGGCACGCGCATCGGGTACGACGGGATTACTTGAGGAAAATAACGGCGGGAAAGACGGCAACAGCTAGGACAAGCATCAGCCACTCAAGATTATTGCGCTTGAGCCAGCCGGTGAAATGCAAAACCAGAATTACAATTGCGATGGCGTAAAAGGCATAAAACACGTTTTATTCTCCCCTGAACGGACCCTCCTCCGATCAAGACCATTGCTGGCGAGGGTGATGATACATCAATTTAATCAATAAAAATAGTTGGATAATCACGGCCTTTGCTGCATTAACGTGTCCTGATGCTTAAGATTTGCACAGAGCGGCCAAGGTGTTCTCTGTCTTTGCCTGCGCCGCGTTCTGATGGCGAAGCGCGTCGTCATTGACGTGCGGGCTGCGGTGTTCGACCATGCTGCGCAGCGCGCCATAGCAGTGTAAATTTTACCGGGTCGTTCATGCTGATTTTTACCCATCGCGGTTATCACGCTGCTCACGCCGAAAATACCTTGGCGGGATTCGCTGCTGCCATCGAACTCGGGGTGGACGGCATCGAGACGGATGTGCGCCTGAGTCGCGACGGCCTGCCGGTAATCATTCATGACCGGGTCACTCCGAGCCGGCGCGCGGTCGCTGATCTCACGCGGCGGGAAATCGAGGAAGATCTCGGCCATGGAGTGCCCGTGCTGGCCGAAATCCTCGACGGGTTTCCGGACGTGCTGTGGAACATCGAAATAAAAAATCCCGAGGTGTGGCCGGTTGCTTCGCAAGTGCTCGCCCAGTTTCAAGCCAGCCGCCGGCTGATGGTCACATCGTTCAGGCACGACGTCGTGAAAATGTGCGCGAACGAGCTGTCGATTGATTGCGGACTGCTGCTCGCGCACCGTCCGCTCGATGCCGGCGCAATCATGGCCGGCTGCACCGGCCAACCGCGGATCAAGAGCATGGTCTGGGACTACAACATCGTCGATGAAGGCGTCCTGGCAACAGTGGCCGGGCGCGGCTGGGCCAACTACGTTTATGGCGCGGTGACGCAGGCGGAGCATGCGCGCTGCCGCGCGCTAGGCATCAAAGGGTTGATCACCGATTATCCGTCGCTCGTTCTGGAGCCGCGCACGTGAGTTTTGTGCTGGCGCTCGATCAAGGTACCACCAGTTCACGCGCCATCGTGTTCGATCATGCGGGGTCGATCAAGGCTGTCGCGAAGAAGGAGTTCCGGCAGATTTTTCCGCAGCCGGGATGGGTCGAGCACGATGCCAACGAGATCTGGGAGACGCAGATTGGTGTAGCAGTCGAAGCGATCGCGCATGCCGGCATCGATGCCCGCGATGTCGTCGCGATCGGCATTACCAATCAGCGCGAGACGACGGTCGTGTGGGACCGCGCCAGTGGCCGGCCGGTCTGCAATGCGATCGTCTGGCAAGACCGCCGCACAGCCGGCATGTGCGACGCCTTGGAGGCCGCTGGCCATGAGGAGGTCTTCGCCAGCAAGACCGGCCTGGTGCTGGATGCGTATTTCTCCGGGACCAAGCTGCGCTGGATACTTGACAATGTTGCAGGCACGCGCAAGCGCGCGGCGGCCGGCGAACTGGCGTTCGGCACCATAGACAGCTGGCTTATCTGGAAGCTGTCGGGGGGGAGATCTCATGTCACCGATGCGAGCAATGCCTCGCGCACCCTGCTCTTCAACATACATGCAGGCGATTGGGATGAAGAGTTATTGGAGCTGATGAACATACCGCGCGCCGTCCTGCCGCAAATCGTGGCGTCTAGCGGCATCGCGGCGCATACGACCGCTGCGCTGTTTGGCGCGCGCATTCCAATCGCGGGCATTGCCGGCGATCAGCAGGCGGCATTGTTTGGCCAGCGTTGCGTGGCGCCGGGGATGGTCAAGAATACTTATGGCACAGGCTGTTTCATGCTGATGCATACCGGGGGCAGGCCGGTACGGTCACGCAATAAACTATTGACGACGACCGCTTGGCGCACGGCCGGCGCGGACGAATATGCGCTCGAGGGCAGCGTATTCATCGCCGGCGCGGTGGTGCAATGGTTGCGCGACAGTCTTGGTATTATCAAAACGTCGAGAGAAGTCGAAGCTCTCGCGGCCAGCGTGCCGGACAATGGCGGCGTTTATTTCGTGCCGGCATTTGCCGGCCTTGGCAGCCCGCATTGGGACCCGTACGCGCGTGGCACCGTGGTCGGGCTGACGCGCGGCTCGAGCGCTGCCCACATCGCGCGTGCAGCGCTCGAAAGCATTGCCTATCAGACTGCCGACGTGCTGCGTGCGATGGAAGCGGACGCGGGCATCGAGCTGACCGAATTGCGGGTGGATGGCGGCGCGACGCAAAACGATCTGCTGATGCAGTTCCAGGCGGATGTGCTTGGCGTGCGCGTGGTGCGGCCAAAAGTTTTCGAAACGACCGCGCTTGGCGCGGCCTATCTGGCGGGACTCGCAGTCGGATACTGGAAAAACGCGGCGGAAATTTCGGCGCAATGGCAGACGGACCGTACATTCGAACCGGTAATGCCGCGTGAAGAAGCGGCGCACCGGATGGCGGAGTGGAGCAGAGCCCTGGCCCGCTCGCGGGGATGGGGCGCGGGAGAATGAGTACCGAAGCGTCCGCTAGTGGTTTCTAGAGGCGGCGCGCCACAGCCTGATCCGCTCAAACAAGGTCGGTAGCCCCAGCAGCCTCGACAGGCGGCTTGAACCTGCGATTATCTTGGCGGAATAGAGCATTATCACGAACAAGGCTGCCGCAACGACGTCAATTACGATCACCGCGTCGCCCAATTCGGGGGTCATGCTGCCAGGCAGAATACCTAAAACCATCATTTTTTTTCCATCAGTTATGTTGCAATGCACACTTAATTATCAGGTAAGAGAAATAATTTGTAAAGTATAATAATCATGTATTTATGACGAAAGTCTGACATCTTGTCAGGCATACACTGACGCGCTGCACCAGCAGTGTGCACAGGCACCGTTATCGCGCACCTGAAGTACCCCAAAGCAGTGGCCGCTGGCGTATGCGATTGGCATCCGCGCAGCTCCGACCGCACTCACGTACCGAGCGATATTGCATATGAGCGAAACCACTGACTATCTCGACGCGTTAAGCCGCTTCGCCTGCGCGGTGCGGCCGGATATACCCGGGGCGGTGCGCGATCGGTGCAAGGTCATCTTTGCCGATATGCTGGCCGTAATCGCTGCCGGCATGCAGGAGTCGGAGATGAAAACGCTGGTGGCACAGCATCTGCCGCGCGTCGCCGCCGGTCGCGCGGCGGTTATCGGCAGCGGCCGCCGCTGCAACCCGCTTGACGCGTCGCTACTGAATGCGACGGCCGGCGTCTGGCTGGAACTCGACGAGGGGAATTTCAATACCAACGGACATCCGGGCGTCCACGTAATACCGGCAGCGCTCGCGCACGCGCAAGAGCACGGCGTAAGCGGCGAGGAATTTATCGATGCAGTGGTGCTGGGCTACGAGATCTGCGGCCGCATCGGCGGCGCCTATACCATGAAAACGATCGTGCAACCGCACGGCACCTACGGCGTCATCGGCGCCGCGATTGCGGTCGGCCGACTGTGCGGATTCGACGTCCCGCAAATGCGCGCCGTTATCAACATCGCCGCGTCGACTCCGATGGGCGGCAACCGGCAGACCATGCGCGATGGCGCGACGGTACGCAACTACTACGCGGGGCACGGCAATTTCACCGGACAAATGGCGGTGCGGCTGGTACAGGCCGGATTCACGGCGCCCGTCGATGCGCCCAGCGTCACTTATGGGCAGTTGCTCGCCGAAGATTTCAAGCCAGCACAAGTGGTCGCCGGCCTGGGCAGCGAGTGGACCCTTAGCGGGGGCTACATCAAGATGTATCCGAGCGGCCGTTATGTTCATTCGGCAATCGATGCGTTGCTCGACGCGCTGCGCCAAGCGCCGGGCGGACGTGTGTCGCCTCACGCCGTGGCGCGAATCGACGTGCGCGGTTACAGAATGGTTGCATTTCTTGGAGAGAGGCGGCCGAAAAATCTGTTCGGCACTCGGTTCTCGGTGCCGTTTTCAATCGCGACGATTATTTATCACGGCAGCGCCGATCTGGACGTGTTCGGTCCGGCTGCGTACGCCAATAAAGAGATTATGGAACTGGCAACGCGGGTCGAAGTAGTGGAGGTGCCGGAATTCACGGCGGCGTTCCACGCGCGGCAGATCGTTGAACTCAGCATCCGCTGCAAAGACGGCACGACATTCAGCGGCCGTTGCGATGTTACGCGCGGGGAGCCGGGCAATCCACATGCGGCGGGCGATGTTGAGAAGAAATTCAGCCAACTCGCCACTCCGGTATGGGGCAGTCGCGCCGCCAGCGTTTACGGGTGCTGCATGCAACTTGAAACCGTGCCGGACATGGGGGAATTTTGCGCTGGAATTGAACTGTAAATTCTGCAAAATCCGACCTTAATTGCGCCTCGCTTCTCGCGCAGGCGCGCCGGTCTCCTGATAAAATTTGGCTTTTACTCCCACCGCTTGCGCGTCGCGCTTGATTCGACGCACTGTTCCCGGATCGACAATGCCCGAAATCGATATATCGAAGCTGAAAATCAATCGCGGCGCTGCGCCCGCCCGCAGCGCGCCGCACCGTCGACGGCGCAAATGGCTGGTGCTCGCGACAGTTTTGCTCGTGCTCGTGGCGGCCGTCGTATTGCGCGGGATGAACGCGCCGGTTGAAGTGGAACCGGTCAGCGTGTCGATGGCTTATCCATCCCAGTCGTTCACCTTGCTTAACGCAACGGGCTACGTCGTGGCGCAGCGTAAAGCCGCGGTGGCGTCGAAGGCGACGGGCCGCCTCGAATGGCTGGGCGTGCGCGAGGGCTCGCGCGTCAAGCAGGGTGAAGTGCTGGCGCGGCTCGAAAACCGCGACGTCGCCGCGACAAGAGAGCAGGCCGCGGCAAGCATCAAGGTCGCCCAGGCGAATCTGGAGCAGGGGCAGGCCGAGCTCAATGAAGCCGAGCGCAGCTTCAATCGCTCGCGCGATTTGCTCGCGAAGAGTTTCGTATCGCCGGCAGCGCATGATGCGGCGGTGTCGCGTTACGAGAAAGCGAAGTCGGCGATTGCGGGTTATCGCGCATCGATCGCGGTGGCGCAGGCCAATTATCGTGCGGCCGAGGTCGGCGTCGAGCAGACGCTGATCCGCGCGCCTTTCGAAGGCGTTGTCCTGACAAAAAATGCGAACGTCGGCGATGTCATCACGCCGTTTTCTTCCGCCCTCGGTTCGCAGGCGGCCGTGGTGACGATGGCGGACATGTCGACGCTGGAAGTCGAGGCCGACGTTTCGGAATCCAACCTCGACAAGATCAAGCCTGAGCAGCCATGCGAGATTCAACTCGATGCCCTGCCGGGCGTGCGTTTTCGCGGCCGCCTGCTGCGCATGGTGCCGACGGTCGATCGCGCGAAAGCAACCATCATGGCGAAAATCCGCTTCGAAGAACTCGATCCGCGCGTGCTGCCCGAGATGAGCGCCAAAGTGTCTTTTCTGTCTCAGGACATGCCGGCGGGAGAACGCACTGCGCGCACTGCGCTGCAGCCGGCGGCCGTCGTGCAGCGCGATGGCAAGAGCGTGGTATTCGTTATCAAAGACGACAAAGTCGCGCAGGTTGCAGTTGAAACGGGAGCTAAGATCGGCGAAATGATCGAAATCAAATCGGGCGTCAAGCCCGGCGACCGCGTTGTCCTGCGCCCGCCGGAGAAACTGCGCGACGGCGCGCGCATCGCGCTGCCTGGAAAATAAAATAAACGCATTTGGCGCTGCCTCGCCCGCCCGGGCGCGCCCCTTCCGATAGATACCGATGTCCGAGCCCGTCGTAGAAATCGTTAATCTCGCGAAGTCCTATCGCCGCGGCGATCAGATCGTGCCGGTTTTGACCGACATTACTCTGGATATTGCGGCCGGCGACTACGTTGCGCTGATGGGGCCGTCCGGCTCCGGTAAAAGCACGCTGCTGAACCTTATCGCCGGCATCGATAAGCCCGACCGCGGAACTTTGCGCGTGGGAGGCGTGGACATTACGACGCTGAGCGAAGCAGAGCTCGCCGCATGGCGTTCGCATAACGTCGGCTTCATCTTTCAGTTTTATAATCTGCTGCCGGTGCTCACCGCGTTCGAGAACGTCGAACTGCCATTGTTGCTGACGGATCTGCCGGCACGCGAACGCGAAGAGCACGTAATAGCTGCGCTCGAAATGGTGAGTCTCGCGGACCGCATGGAGCATTTCCCGTCAGAATTGTCCGGCGGGCAGCAGCAACGCGTGGCCATCGCGCGTGCAATCATCACCGACCCGACCATACTCGTCGCGGACGAGCCCACGGGCGACCTCGATCGCGCGTCCGCTGAAGACGTGCTCGACATGATGGACCGGCTCAACCGGGAACTCGGCAAAACCATCATCATGGTCACGCACGACCCGCACTCCGCGGGAAAGGCCCGTCGGGTGCAGCATCTCGACAAGGGCCAGCTCAGGACCGGGGATTGAGTAATCGCAATGAAGGCCTCCGGCGCTTCTCAATCTGATATCTGAGCCCTGAATCGCGCTTACATGTATTACCTCAAGCTCATTTTGCGCAACGCGCTGCGGCACAAGTTGCGCACCGGCCTGACCGTGTTCGGCATTGTCGTTGCGATACTGGCCTTCGGCTTGCTGCGCACCGTGGTCGACGCCTGGTATCACGGGTCAGATGCCGCATCGAAGACGCGGCTGGTCACGCGCAATTCGATATCGCTGGTGTTCTCCATGCCGTTGACGTACTGGGCCAAGATCCGGCAGATCGAAGGCGTGAAAGCGGTGTCGTATGCCAACTGGTTCGGCGGCGTCTACGTGACGGAAAAAAATTTCTTTCCGCAATTCGCAGTGCAGGCGGCGAACTATTTTGACCTCTACCCGGAGTACGTGGTTCCGCCGGAGCAACTGCGCAATTTTCAGCGCGACCGAAAGGGCGCGCTCATCGGGCGCAAGCTCGTCGACGCATATGGATTCAAAATCGGCGACCAGGTCAGCTTGCGTGGTACGATTTTTCCAGGGAACTGGGAATTCGTAGTGCGCGGCATTTACGAGGGCGCCGAGCCCAAGACCGATACTGCGCAGTTTTTCTTTCAGTGGGACTATCTCAACGAAACGATGAAGCGGACGGCGCCGCGGCGCGCAAACTCGGTGGGGGTCTATATTATTTCGCTGGCGAGCGCCGACCGTGCCGCCGAAGTGGCGGCGGCGGTTGACTCCACCTTTAAAAATTCTCTCGCGGAAACCCTGACCGAAACGGAGCAGGCTTTCCAGCTCGGCTTCGTCTCGATGACCGAGGCAATCGTGGTCGCAATCAAGCTCGTGTCGTTTCTCGTGATATTCATCATCATGGCGGTCATGGCAAACACGATGGCGATGACGGTGCGCGAGCGCATGGCCGAATATGCGACGCTGAAGGCGCTGGGATTCGGCCCCGCGCATCTGACTCTGCTGATATTCGGCGAATCGCTCACGATCGCTGGCTTCGGCGCGCTCATCGGCATCGCACTGACGTTTCCGGTCGCGGATAAATTCGGTAAGTCACTGGGCACTTTGTTTCCGGTATTCAACGTCAATGTGGAAACGCTGTACATGCAGTTGGGAGCCGGCTTCGTGATAGGCGCCGTTGCCGCCGTGGTCCCATGCGTGCGCGCCGCGCATATCCGTATCGTCGACGGCTTGCGCAGCATGGGCTGATGAAGATCCCGTTTTCATACACGCTGCGCAACCTGTGGACGCGCAAGTTGACGACGACGCTGACGGCCGGCGGCATGGCGCTCGTGGTATTTGTTTTTGCGACCGTGCTCATGCTCGAGGAAGGGCTTCGCAAGACGCTCGTGGACACGGGCTCGCCTGACAATGTCGTAGTGATCCGGCGGTCGGCGCAGACCGAAGTGCAAAGCGCAATTGATCGCCCGCAGGCTGCGCTGATCGAGAGCCAGCCGGAAGTCGCCATCGGGGCGGATGGCGAGCGCATGGTGTCCAAGGAAACCATCGTGCTGGTGAATCTGATCAAGCGCGGATCGGACAAACCGACTAACGTGATGGTGCGCGGAGTGGCGCCGCGCGGGCTTGCGTTGCGCCCGCAGGTTAAAATTGTTGCCGGCCGGATGTTCCGCGCCGGCGCATCCGAAATTATCTCAGGCCGCAATGCGGCCGAGCGCTTTAAGGGCGCGGGCATCGGAGAAACGCTTTGGTTCGGCCAGCGCGAATGGCGTGTCGTCGGCACTTTCGACGCAGGAAAAAGCGGCTTCGATTCGGAAATCTGGGGCGATGCCGATCAGTTGATGCAGGCCTTTCGGCGGCCGATATTTTCCGCGATGGTATTCAAGCTCGGCGATCCGGCATCCTTCACCGCTCTCAAGGCGCGCCTCGAAAGCGACCAGCGGCTGACAGTCGAGGCCAAGCGCGAGACGGCATTTTATGCCGACCAGTCGGAAATGCTGGCAAACTTTATCCGTTATCTGGGCCTTACGCTGTCGATAATTTTTTCGATCGGCGCGATCATCGGCGCGATGATTACGATGTACGCGTCGGTGGCGAGCCGCACCGCTGAAATCGGCACCTTGCGCGCGCTTGGTTTTCGACGTCGCAGCGTGCTCGCGGCCTTTCTGCTCGAGGCGGTTCTGCTCGGGCTGGTGGGCGGCTGCGTCGGCCTGTTTCTCGCGTCGTTCATGCAGCTATTCACCATCTCCACCATGAACTGGACATCGTTTTCTGAACTGGCATTCAGCTTCAACCTGACGCCTGCGATAGCCGTCAAAACCTTGCTGTTCGCGCTTGTGATGGGAGTCGTCGGCGGTTTTCTACCGGCGATGCGCGCGGCGCGTCTGCCCATCATCGATGCGTTGCGCGCCGCATGAGCGTGCCGCCGCGCGGCAGAGGCCCTCGGCAGCATATTGGGCACGGCGAATCGTGTCAGCGGTTAGACCGGGATTTTTGCAGCTAGGCTGCAGGGCGCGCGAGCGGCTCGATAGTGCCCATGTGAAATTTGTAATCGCCGGCTTTGCGGTCGTTGTAATAGCGGGTAAGAGTATTGCGCACAGTCGCGAATGCCAATTTGTCCCACGGCACTTCGCTTTCCGCGAACAAGTCGGTCTCGAGCGTTTCCGCGCCTGCGCTGAACCCAAGATCGAGCAGGCGCGCGCGAAACAGGATGTAGACCTGGTTGATGTGCGGAATATTGTAAAGCGCGTAGAGCTGGCTAATCTCGACCCGCGCGTTCGCTTCTTCCAGCGTTTCACGCTCGGCGCCCGCAAAAGTGGTTTCGCCGTTCTCCATGAAGCCGGCGGGCACCGTCCACATGCCGTGGCGCGGCTCGATCGCGCGGCGGCACAGCAATATTTTGTCTTCCCATTCAGGAATACAGCCGACGATCATGCGCGGGTTCTGATAGTGGATAGTGTGACACGACGCGCAAACGAAACGCGGCAGCGCGTCGCCTTCAGGAACGCGCAGTCCGACAGTGGCGCCGCAGTTGCTGCAGAACTTCAAGGGGAAATGGCTTTGAGGAAAGCGGACGCCGGCTACTATACGGTAATCCGAAACGATTGAGAATTGCACGGGCAAGGCAATAATTCAAGCGCGCCTGCTCGTGCCGTTATCTCCACGCGTGATATCATCGAAGAAAAACAGCGGCTGTATAATTCGCGCTGTCGGCAGTTGTGTGACTGCGGGAGTGCCGTACCGCTTCTGATCAATACTTGGGAGATGGCAAATGAACAATAGCGCAAAAATGGCAGTAGTCGGCGTTGTCGCGTTGATAGCCGGCGTGGCCGTCGGCGGCGGTTACGGCATGATGCAAACCGACGAGGTGACGCAGAAACTGAATGCCGCGAACCAGGAGCGCGACCAGGCCAAGCAAGCTGCCGACAAGCTGCGCAAGTCGAGTGATGACGCCGCCAAAAAATACGGGCAGGAACTCGGCAAACTGGTGATGGCCGCAGGTGGTGCTGCGCCGGCAGCCGCGCCGGCTGCGCCGGTCACAGGGCAGCCCGCTGTTACTCCACCGGTGGACGACAGTGCGAAAGTACTCGATGGGGCTCGTGCCTTGCTGGCATTGCGCGATAGTTATCGGTCGTCGCTCGATGGCGTGCGCGCTTCGATGGATTCCGAAATGGACGCGCTCGCAGCCGAACTCGGCAATCCTGCGCCGGATGGGGCCAAGGTCAAGGGCCTCCTCGACACGCTGAAACAAAACTGGCCGGACAAAGAGAAAAACATTCAGGCGGCCACGCAGAAACTGCTGGCGGATCTCGGTCTGGGCCAGGCTGCTCCCGCCGCGCCTAAACCGGCGGCCGCAGCCGCGCCTGCTGCGGCTCCGGCAGCCGCACCGGCACCAGCGGATACCAAGAAATAACTTCAATTCCCGCGCAATCGCAACGGCGCGCCGCAGTGGCGCGCCGTTTTCGTTTTTCCTCTTAAAGCTCGCGCCCGGTTTTACGCGGCGTCGCCGGCATCGCTGGCGCGGGACGGCTGCTTGAAGGGGGTACGCTCGTTCAGTTCGTCCAGATAGACTGCGACGCCGCGTGTTTCGCGCTGCAGGAATTCTTCGATGGCGCTGGCGAATTGCGGATGCGCCAGCCAATGAGCCGATTGCGTCTGAACGGGCAGCAGGCCGCGCGCGATCTTGTGCTCGCCCTGCGCGCCACCTTCGAACGTCGCGATGCGGTTGGCTATGCAAAATTCGATCACCTGGTAATAGCAGGTTTCGAAATGAAGGGACGGGTGATGCTCGAGGGCGCCCCAGTAGCGTCCCCACAGCCGACTGCCGTTGTGAACATTGAGAGACGCGGCGATCGGCCGACCCTCGCGCATGGCAACAATCATCGCGAGATTTTCCGGCATGCCGCGGCCGATCGCGCGAAAGAATTCGATGTTCAGATACGGCGTCGAATGGTGCTGGCGGTAGGTACTGCGATAGCAGCGGTTAAAGAAGATCCACATCTCGTCGGTTATCGCCGCGCCGGTCGCCCATTCAAATGTGATGCCGCTCTCGCGCACGCGGCGACGTTCCTGCTTGATCTTCTTTCGCTTGTCATGGTTGAACGTGGCAAGAAAACCATCGAAATCCGCGTAGTCTTCATTGCGCCAGTGGAATTGCACACCGTGACGCAGCAGCATGCCGCATTCGCGCATCTCGTCCGCCTGCGCGGCCGTCGGGTACAGGCAGTGCAATGACGACACGCCCGTTTCGCGCGCGAGCTGCAGCGCAGCCGTCATCAGTGTTTTCCGTTGTAGTTCGGTTTGCGCCAGGATGCGTTGGCCGGCGACGGGTGTAAATGGCACCGCACTGAGCAATTTCGGGTAGTAGTCAAGCCCGTGTCGCTGGTAGGCATCGGCCCACGCCCAATCGAAAACATATTCACCGTACGAATGCGACTTCAGATAGAGCGGCATTGCGCCGGCGAATTCGCCACGTTCGCGCAAGACCAGAAACTGCGGGGCCCAGCCGGTTTTAGCGCTTGCGCATCCAGTCTCGTGCAGCGCGTGTAGAAATTCGTGGCGGAGCAGGGGCTCGTCGGCGGCGAGCCGGTTCCATTCGCGCGCGGGAATCGCAGCAATAGAGTCGCAGACTTCGACGACGGGCTCGTTGGTTTTCACGGGAAATTTAGGTGCGCGCGGAGGAAGATCGCTTAGCTGATGATATATTAGCAAAATGAAAATCGCGATTGCTCAAATCAACTGCGTTGTCGGCGACCTGGCGGGAAACGTCCGGCGCATACTCGATTTCGCCGCGCGCGCGCGCGCGGGCGCGGCCGACCTGCTTCTGACGCCCGAGCTCGCGCTATGCGGATATCCGCCGGAAGACCTGCTTCTGCGTGACGATTTCTATCGCAGTTGCGACGATGCGCTGCGCGATCTGGCCCGGCGGGTCGAAGGCATCACGCTGGTCGTCGGCCATCCGCATCAGATCGATCGCAAGCGTTACAACGCAGCTTCCGTAATCAAGGACGGGCGCGTCGTTGCCACCTATCACAAGCACACGTTGCCCAACGATACGGTGTTCGACGAGGAACGCTATTTCGAAGAAGGCGACAAGCCATGCATCTTCGATGCGGGCGGCACCATGCTCGGCATTAATATCTGCGAAGACACCTGGATGGCCGAGGCGCCGCGTGCCGCGCGCGCCGCCGGTGCGCAAGTGCTGCTTGTGTTGAATGCGTCACCGTATCACTTGCGCAAGCAGCACACACGATACGACGTCATGCGCGAGCGCGTCGCCGAGAACGGGCTGCCGCTCATCTATGCGAACATGGTCGGCGGCCAGGATGAACTGGTGTTCGACGGCGCATCCTTCGTCCTCGACAGCAAAGGACGCGTGACGCACCAATTGCCGATGTTCAAGGAGGCGCTCGGGTTTGTCGACATCAATAATGGCGAGCCGCTCGCGGGAGAGGTCACATCCGAGCGCACGGTGGAGGCGGACGTTTACGACGCATTGTGCCTGGGGGTTCGCGACTACGTCACGAAGAACGGTTTTCCCGGCGTTTTGTTGGGCCTGTCGGGCGGCATCGATTCGGCGCTGACGGTTGCAATCGCTGCTGATGCGCTCGGGGCGGGCAAAGTGCACGCGGTGATGATGCCGTCGCAATATACGGCCGGCATGAGCCGCGACGATGCATGCGCTGAAGCGCGGGCGCTCGGCGTGCGTTATTCGGAAATTGCGATTAAGCCGATGTTCGACGTTTTTGCGGCGGCATTGGCGCCGCAGTTCGAGGGACTGGCGCCGGATACAACTGAAGAAAACCTGCAGTCGCGCATACGCGGTACGTTGCTGATGGCGCTGTCGAACAAATCGGGGGCCATCGTCCTGACAACCGGCAACAAGAGTGAAATGGGCACTGGCTATGCGACGCTGTACGGCGACATGGCGGGCGGGTTTGCGGTGCTGAAAGATATCAGCAAAATGCTGGTCTACCGACTTTCCAATTACCGCAACAGTATCTCGCCGGTGATACCGGAGCGCGTGATCACGCGTGCGCCCTCGGCTGAACTGCGTCCCGACCAGACCGATCAGGATTCCTTGCCTCCCTACGAAGACCTGGACCGAATCCTGCGCGGCTACGTCGAGCGCATGGAGTCTCCGGCCCAGATCGCGGCGCATGAATCTTTGCCCCTCGATTTGGTTCGCGAGATCGCGCGCAAAGTTGACCTCAACGAGTACAAACGCCAACAGGCCGCCCCCGGCCTGAAGGTCACGTCGAAAGCATTTGGAATTGGACGGCGATTTCCGATCGCACAAAGGTACAAAGAATGAACCGTTGGAACCCGTTGTTTCCGCTGATGGGCCTTGGCCTGATTGGCGTTTGCGCCATCTTCTCGCAGCCGGAAAGCATGAAGCGCGTTGGCCCGCAAGCCGACGGCAGCGTGCTGCTGCCAACGGGGTGGCAGATCCGCCCAGCCGGAACCCAAATCGAGACCGACACCTTTCCCATGGCCAGTGCCATATCGCCCGACAAACGCTACATGGCGGTGCTGCACGGCGGCTACAACCCGCCGTCTGTGGCG
>JANYDM010000147.1 GCA_025363575.1 Betaproteobacteria bacterium
GATATGAGAGAGACCGATGCCCGCGTCGACCGCCCGCAGCAGGAAGGGCCCGAATGCCGTTGCGCCGCTTTGGCAGACGAGTGCGATATGACCGGTCAGGCCGCCCAAGGTGCGCGATGAGGCGGTCGCCCAGATGTTGTCCCGTACATTGGCAAGGCCCAGGCAATTGGGGCCGGTGGTGCGCAAGCCGGATTCTTTTGCGTAAGTGCCGATCTCTTTTTGCAAATTCAATCGCGCGACAATGCCGCGTTCGGCGAAGCCCGCTGAAATGACAATGGCCGAGCCCGCTTTCCTGGCCACGCACTCCTTCATTACCGGCAGCACCTTGTCGTACGGAACGACGATGCCCACCAGGTCCGGCGCCTCGGGAAGCGCCGCGATGCTGCGGTAGCATTTTATTTCGCTGATCTCGTCATAGTTCGGGTTGACGGGATAAATCTTGACGCGGTCCTTGCATTTGAGGACAGCGTTCAGCAGCCGGCCGCCATAGCCGCCTTTGGGCGACGCGCCGACCACCGCGATCGAGCGCGGGTTGAGCATCTTGTGGATGGATCGCATCTGGTCGTCGGTCCACATTTCCATAGGCATGGCGAGTCTTTCCTGATGAATTGCGCGAGCTGGGCGGGATGGTCTTGCGCCGGGCGCTGAAGACGCCGGCTTTTTTGTGAATATAGCATTTTGCCGCGCGCAAAGAAAAAGGACGGCCGCAGCCGTCCTTTTTTTCAATCGCTCTTGCGCGAGGCGTGTTCAGCCCGCGCCGGTTTTTGCAGCGTCGCTTACTTGACGGTGATCTCGTTGTTGACCGATTTCACGCCTTTGACATCGCGCGCGAGGTCGGCTGCGTGCGACGACTCGTCGGCGCTGCCCGCCATGCCGGAGAGCTGAACGACGCCGTCGACCGTCTTGATGTGGATATTGCGGGCTTTGACTTCCTTGTCTTTGACGAACGTGGCTTTCACTTTGCTGGTGATCCACGAGTCACTGACCGGCTGGTCGGAGCGACGCGAGTCGGCGACGCGATCATCCGAGCGGCGCGTGGCCACGCGCTCTTTGCGTGGCGGGTCACCTGCCGCAGTTGCATCCGACGGCGCGACTTCGATATTGTTCTTCACCGTTTTTACGCCCTTGACCTGGCGCGCCAGCGAGACGGCGCGCTTGCCGTTGGCCCTGTTCTTCGCGGTGCCGAACAGCTCGACATCGCCGTTCAGCGTCTTGATTTCGATGTTGTCGAGGCGCACTTGCTTGTCGCCGAGGAGCTTGCCCTTGATTTTCGTGGTGATCATCGAGTCGTCGATCGGGTGGGCCGAACGCTGCGACGCGACTTCATGGCGGTCTTTGGGCATTGTTGTGCTGGCGGTTTCATTGGCGCTGGCCGGCACGGCCGATGTATTCGCGGTTTCGGCGGCATAGACGGCAACTGGCAGTAACGTACTGAGCAGTGCGGCTGCGATAGTCAGCTTGATATTCATGATGGCCTTCCTCTATAAATAGATAAATGGTTTATGCTTGACGCAGTAACGGCCGCAATTCTCGGCCACCCACCGGTTGCCGTCTGTACGGTAGCAAACATATTGAAATGACATAGTGCGGGCGGCGGCGGCGCTGCCGGTCAATGCGCCGGACGGAATTCAAGGAGGCAGGACGATGACGCAAAGTGACGCAGCACCCGCCAAACGCAAAATAGGCGCATTTGGCTATGCGATGGAGATCCCGCGCGTGTCCTGGCGCGATCTGGCATTCGCATTCGGGCCTTTGGTTGCCCTGGCGCTGCTCGCTATCTTTGTCGCCTCTTACTTCGTGCGTCCGGCGCCGCCCGACACCATCGTGATTTCGACCGGCATCAAGGGCAGCGCTTACGCGAACGCCGCGGAGCAATACAAAAAAATCCTCGCGCGCAACGGCGTGACGCTCCTGATCATGCCGTCGGACGGCGCGCTCGATAATCTGCACCGGCTGCGCGATTCCAACGTCAAAGTCGATGTAGCGTTTGTGCAGGGCGGGCTGCTGGTGGATGGCGACGCCGGCGGGCTCGTGTCCCTCGGCAGCGTCTTCTATCAGCCGCTGGCGGTTTTTTACCGCAGTGCCAGGCCGATCGAGCGTTTGTCCGAATTCAAAGGCAAGCGGCTGGCGATCGGCCGCGACGGCAGCGGCACGCATTTTCTGAATATGCAGCTTCTTAAAGCGAACGACATCGACGCCAAACCGCCGACGCGCCTGCTGACTCTGGGCGGCGAGGAGGCGGAGCGCGCGCTGCTCGCGCACCAGATCGACGCCGCTCTGCTGCTGGGAGACGCGGCCTCGCCGGCGACCATGCGCAGGCTCGTGCATACGCCCGGCATCCGCCTGATGGATTTCAAGCAGGCTGACGCCTATTCGCGCCGTTATCGCTTTTTATCCAAGCTCGAATTGCCGATGGGGTCGATCGACTTTGCCAAGAATATTCCCGCCGCGCCGCTGGCCATGATCGCGCCGACGGTCGAGCTTGTCGCGCGGCCGGACTTGCATCCCGCACTGTCGGACCTCTTGATCGAAGCCGCGCGCGAAACCCACGGCCAGGCGTCGCTGCTGCAGCGCGCGGGCGAGTTTCCGGCGCCGCTCGAGCACGAGTACCCGATCAGCGACGATGCGACGCGCTATTACAAGTCGGGCAAGGGTTTCTGGTACCGCTATCTGCCGTTCTGGCTCGCGAGCCTGTTCGACCGCACGATGGTCGTGCTCGTGCCCATCGTCGTGCTGCTCATCCCCGCGCTGAAACTGGTACCGGCGCTCTATCGCTGGCGCATCCGCATGCGCATTTACAAGCGTTATGGCGAACTGATGGCACTCGAGCGCGAGATCCTCGCGGACCCGACACCGGAGAAGCAGGCGGAACTCGGCAAGCGGCTCGACTCCATCGAAGAGCGTGTCAACACCAATAAGATGCCTCTCCCGTTCGCCGACCAGTTTTACGTGCTGCGCGAGCACATCAATTTCGTGCGGCGGCGGCTCGCTGCAGCCGCCAGCGGCGAGGCGGCGGGTTAAACGCGTAATGATTTGTGAGAAACTCGCGGTCTCGCCATTAACCGCAGGTTTTCCATGCAACTGCCGCTCGAAGACATCAAGGTACTCGACCTCACTCACGCCCTCGCTGGCCCGTTCTGCTCGACCATGCTCGCCGACTTTGGCGCGCAGCTGATCAAGATAGAGCCGCCGGGCGAGGGCGATCTCGCGCGCGGCTGGGGCGTGCCGATCGCGGGCGGCGAGTCATCGTACTTCGTGAGCCTGCACCGCAACAAGCGCGGCATCGTGCTCGATATGAAGAAGCCCGAGGGCAGGGAGCTTTTCTTCAAGCTCGTCGAGAAAAGCGATGTGGTGATAGAAAACTACCGCGTCGGCGCGCTGAAGCGGCTGGGCATCGACTACGCCGAGGCGAAGAAGCGCAACGCCGGCATCATCTATTGCTCAATCTCCGGTTTCGGCCAGGACGGCCCGTATCGCGACCGCGCTGCGCTCGATCTCATCCTGCAGTCCGAAAGCGGCATGGTCAGCGTGACGGGCGAGCAGGGCAGCAGCGGCACGCGCGCCGGCGTCTCGATCGCCGATATGACGGCGGGCCTGTATGCCGCGTACGCCGTGATGCTGGCGTTGCGCACGAAGGAGAAAACCGGCGAGGGACAGGAGATCGACATCTCGATGCTCGAAGGCCAGCTCGCGCTGCTGAGCACGATGATCAGCGCCTATTGCGCGGACGGCAAAGTTCCGCGGCCCACCGGCAACACCTACGCCGCGCTGGTGCCGTATCAGACTTTCCACACGAAGTCGCGCGACCTCGCGATCGCGATCGCCGGCGACAAGCTATGGAAGAAATTGTGCCCGACGCTCGGCCGGCCGGATCTCACCGATGACGCGCGATTCAGCAAGGCGCTCGAGCGCAACAAGAACCGCACGGTGCTGCTGCCCATGCTGCAGGAAATATTCCTGACCAGGCCTTACGAAGAATGGGAACCGCTGCTGCTCGCCAACGATATTCCAGTCGGCGCCATCAACACCCTCGCGCAAGTCGTCGAGCATCCGCAGGTCAAGGCGCGCCAGGCGCTGGTCGAAGTGGAGCATCCGCGCGCGGGCAAGGTGCGGGTCGTGCGCTCGCCGGTGCGCATGTCGAAAGCGCCGTTTGCCGTGCGTTCGCCGGCGCCCATGCTTGGCCAGCATACGGTCGAGGTGCTGCGCGACGTGCTGGGTATAAACGCTGCCGATATCGCAGCGCTTGAAAAGGCCGGCGTGCTGGGAACTAAAACGCGCTGACACGCACGTTCGTACTTCTAACCATCAGCACGAACGAGGGTGATTATTCCCAGAGCCGCTCGGGCAGCGGCAGCCCTTTCAGGTCTTCCGGCGTGAGCGGCTTGTCCGGCTTGACGTCCATCCGTTCAAGCGTTGCGACCAGTTGCCGGCAATGCTGTGCCGAGTGCCAGGTCACGCGCTCGAACACCTTGTGCGCGACGGTGTCGCCGTAATACGTCTTGAGCACGGGCGTCAGCTTGCGGTCTTCGGCCGACAATCCCGCCCACCATGTTTCGAAGCGTTTCCATACGCTCGCGCCGTAGCGCGCGACATCGTCGCCTGTCTGCATGGAATCCGGCGGCTCATTGTCGGCGATCTTGACCGAATATTCGGCGCCGTCCCACGTTTCGAGAAACGATTCGCCGATGCGGAACACGTGATAGCACAGCGTCCTGATCAGCCGTTCGCGGTGCGGGATGACGCGCTCGCGAAAGCGGTCGGCGGGAAATTGCCGCGCGTAGCGCTGCGCCGCCTCGAACACCATGCCGTATTTCTTGTAGAGCTGCTCGGGCGAGAGGCGGTCGGCGCCGGGCATCGGCAGGCCCGCCAGTTTGGCGAACGGGTCGAGCATCTGGCCCATCGCGTACTGGTCGCCCTTGGCGAGCACGGGCACTTTGCGCAGCCCGAATTTATTGAGCAGGAGTTCGCGGCCGCCGGCGTCGTTAAGGACGTCGACCACCACCATGTCTACACCGTTTTTCGAAAGAAACTCTTTCGTTCGGAGGCAGCTACTTCATCCCGGCTGGGTGAAGTACATGTACTTGTCGGGGGACATTTCCATAGTCGATCTCCTTGTTGCGAGCCCGAAGTTTAGCGCGATTTGAACGGTCGCGCAGGCGGTCCGTCCCGCTCACTCCGCGAGGGTCTGCGCGGTTAGTCCAACTCACTCCGCGACGATGTTGCGATCGGCGACGATTTTCTTCCACTGCGCGAGCTCGTCCTTCATGCGCACGGTAAACGCCGCCGGCGCCATCGCGAGCGGCAGCATGCCGTCGGGGTCGAACAGCGTCTTTTCCGTGCACATGACCGAAGGCGGCGTGTAAGCCACCATGGCCGCACAACGCAAATACAAGGACAGCCACGGGCCGCTGCTGGAAATCGAAATACCCGACTGACCGCCGGCGGCGCCCGGCGCCAATCCGCGCCGGGTCAAAGAGCGGTAAGATTCGTCCTTTGCTCGTTGAGAGAATCTGCATGGACCAGCCCGCCGCCGCACCCGCTACGCAAACCCTGCCGCTTTCCCGCATCACCGTGCTCGACCTGACACTCGCGCGCGCTGGCCCCACCTGCGTGCGCCATCTCGCCGACTGGGGCGCAACCATCATCCGCATAGAACCGGCTGAGACTACCGGCGAAGACCTCTCCGGCAAGCGCGAAGGCTTCGACTTTCAGAACCTGCATCGCAACAAGAAGATGGTGCAGCTGAATCTGAAATCACCCGAGGGCCACGCGGCCTTCATGAAGCTCGTCGAAAAAGCCGACGTGATCATCGAGAACATGCGCGCCGAAGTGAAGCACCGGCTCAAGGTGTCGTACGACGACGTGAAGACAATCAATCCGCGCATCGTCTACGGCAGCATCAGCGGCTTCGGCCAGAGCGGCCCCTACGGCAAGCGCGCCGGCGTCGATCAGATCGTGCAGGGCATGGGCGGCCTGATGTCGATCACCGGCCTGCCGGGCCAGGGCCCCGTACGCGTCGGCATCGCCATTGCCGATCTGACGGCCGGCAATCTGCTCGCGTTCGGAGTGATGACCGCTCTATACGAACGCGAGACGACAGGCGTCGGCCGCTGGGTGCACACGAGCCTGCTCGAAGCACAGGTGTTCATGCTCGACTTCCAGGCTTCGCGCTATTTGATGTCGGGCGAAGTCGCGGGACAGGCCGGCAACGACCACCCGACCGGCGTGCCGACGGGCGTGTTTCCCGCGAGCGACGGGCTGTTCAATATCGCGGCGGCATCGGCGCGCGTGTTCGCGCGCTGCTGCGACGCACTCGGCAAGCCCGAATGGAAAGACCGCGAAGACTGGAACACCGGGGCCAAGCGCGGCAAGGCGCGCAAGGAGATCAACAGCGCGATCGCCGAAATCACCAAGCACAAGCCGACGCAGCACTGGGTCGAGTTGTTCGAGGCGAACGGCGTGCCGTGCGGCCCGATCAATACCATCGACAAGGTATTTGCCGATCCGCAAGTGAAGCATCTGGGCATTGCCTCGCCGGTGAAGAGCGAAAGGCTGGGCAACATCAATCTCGTCGGCTCGCCGCTCAATCTCA
>JANYDM010000105.1 GCA_025363575.1 Betaproteobacteria bacterium
GAATCGCTAAACAAGCCTAAGCACGCGCCAGTACGATCGCTGCTGTATCCACGATGTCGTCGACGCTCGCGCCGCGCGACAGATCGGAAAGCGGCCGCGCGAAGCCCTGCAACACCGGGCCAACCGCGCGCGCGCCAGCCATATACTGAGTGAGCTTGTAGCCGATATTCCCGGCGTCGAGATCGGGGAACACAAGCACGTTGGCGCGGCCCGCGACCGCACCAGCTTCCTTGACCTTCTTCGCTGCCGCGTGCGTTGAGAGCGCGGCGTCGACTTGTAACTCGCCGTCGATGGCCAGGTCGGGCGCGCGATCTTTCGCAATCGCGAGCGCGCGCCTCACCTTATCGATGCGTGCATGCTGCGCGCTGCCTTTGGTCGAGAACGACAGCAACGCGACGCGTGGCTCCTCGTTGAGCAGCGCGCGGCAGGTTGCGGCGGAGGCAATGGCGATATCGGCGAGTGTTTCAGCGTCAGGCTCCACGTTCACTGCGCAGTCCGCATAGATAAAATTCCGCGCGGCAGTGCCGTCCCGGCCCGGCACTATCATCAAGAAGAAGCTCGACGGTGAGCGTATGCCCTGCGCCATCCCTACCGTCATCAGGCCCGCCTCGATGACGCGCCCGGTAGCGTTGGCCACACCCGCGATCATCGCGTCCGCGTCCTGCGCCTTGACCATCATGCCCGCGTGAAACAACGGTTTGCGCACGAGTCGCGCAGCGATCCTGGGATTCGCCTCGGGCCGGCCTGTCGCATAGAGCCCGGCGTACGCGGCCAGCCGTTCGCTCATCTGCGGATCGATCGTAGTTAGGCCTTCGAGGGAAACCTGCGCGCGCGTGGCTGCCGAACTGATTTCGGCGGCGGTGCCCAGCAGGATCGGCAGCGCGATCTGTTCGTCTTTGAGACGGCGCGCGGCCGCGACGATGCGCTCGTCGTGTCCTTCGGGAAAAACTACGCGCTTGCCACGCCCTTGCGCCTGCGCCTTGCAGGCATCAACGATGTCGCTCACGCGTTGTGAAAAGCCAGAACGAAATAACTTCGTCCGCCTTAGAACGGAATGTCATCGTCCATATCATCGAACGACGCGCCGCCGCCTTTTTTCGCTGCCGGCTTGCCGCCACCTGAGGACGGCGCTGACGACTCGGCCTTCGGCTCACCGCGCGCCATCGAATCGGAGCCGCCGGCACGCGAGCCTAGCATTTGCATGCGGTCGGCCACGATCTCTGTCGTATAGCGGTCTTTGCCTTCCTTGTCCTGCCATTTGCGCGTCTGCAGGCGGCCCTCGATATAGACCTGCGAGCCCTTCTTCAGGTACTCGCCGCAAATTTCTGCGAGCTTGGCGAACGTCGATACGCGGTGCCATTCCGTGCGCTCCTGCTGCTCGCCGCTCTTGTCCTTCCATTTGTCGGTGGTGGCCAGGCTGAAGTTGCATACCGCGCCGCCATCGGGCAGAAAGCGCGACTCCGGGTCCTTGCCGAGGTTGCCGACCAATATCACTTTATTGACTGATGCCATAAACGGCCTCCAATGAGTAGCTAATTAATATCTTCGATCAATCGTAACACGACCCGTTCGTCATAGCCTGCGGCGTCGACTTTGAGGCGCGCGGTGCGCTCGCCGGCCGCGAGTTTCACCTCGCGCACCCCGGGCTGCGCCTGCAACCGCGCCTGCAGCGTGCTCGCCTGCGTATTGTCGAGCGCGGGAATGGCATAAACCCGCATCACGGCCGGCGCCCGCATGCCGGCGGCGACGACCAGCCACGCGGCGAGCAGCGCGGTGTCGAGCGCAAACACGCCGCGCGCGCCGAAATGCTGGTAAAGGAAACCGCCGCCGGCCGCGCCGGCAAACGTGCCCAGAAACTGGGTGCTGCTGAAGATGCCGATCGCAACGCCTTTGGCGCCCGGCGGCGACAGCTTCGAAATCAGCGACGGCAGCATCGCCTCGAGCACGTTGAACGCGCTGAAGAAGATAAGCAGGAACACCGTAATCGGCACAATGCCGTCGAGCAGCCACGGCATGGCGAGTTGCCCGCCGAGTATCACCGCGACCGCGCCGATAAATACGGCCTTTACGCGGCCGAACTTTTCGGCGAGCAAGATGCCGGGCAGCATGATGAGGAACGAACCCAGCATGACCGGCAGGTACACCTGCCAGTGACGCTCGACGGCCATGCCGGCATCGCGCAGCGACAACGGCACCACGACGAACAACGCCATCAGCACCGCTTGCAAGGCAAAAATACCGAAATTCAGACGCGCCAGCTCCGGCTCCATCAACACACGCGCGAAGGACGGCGGCGCGGCCGGCGCGGGCGCGGACGCTTGCAAGCTCGAATCGGGAATCGCATAGACCACGGCCATCGCAGCCAGCGCCAGCACGCCGGTCATTACGAAAATGCCCGGCACGCCGATCACGTGGTTAAGCCATGGGCTTACGACGAGCGACAGCGCGAACGTGAGCCCGATGGTCGACCCTATCATCGCCATTGCCTTGGTGCGGTGCTCTTCGCGCGTCACGTCGGCCGCCATCGCCATCACTGCGGCCGAAATCGCACCTGCTCCTTGTAACACCCGCCCCAGGATCACGATGTAAATATTATCGGCAGCAGCCGCGACGAAGCTGCCGGCCGCGAAAATCAGGAGCCCGAAATAAATAACCGGCTTGCGGCCGTAACGGTCGGACAGCCAGCCGAATGGAATTTGCAGGAATGCCTGCGTCAGCCCGTAAGCGCCGAGCGCCAGACCAACCAGCGTGAGATCGTTTCCGCCGGGAATATGCTCGGCGTAGATCGCGAACACGGGCAGGATGACGAACATGCCCAGCATGCGCAGCCCGAAAATGGCGGCCAGGCTTGCGCTCGCGCGCAGTTCAGCGGCGCTCATGCGGGAAGCGGAAGAGATCATGCAATGGAACTTTGGGAGAAGCGCGGAAGTCCAGTATATTAGCAGGTTTACTTCAGAAAACAGCCCACTTGCCTACCCCCAAGCCCTCCATCGTCCGCCTGCAAACCGCAGGCCCTGACGCCGCCGCCAAAAACGCCGGGCTCATCCGCATCCGCGGCGCGCGCACGCACAATCTGAAGAACATCAGCCTCGATCTGCCGCGCAACCGGCTGGTCGTGATCACGGGCCTGTCGGGCTCGGGCAAATCGTCGCTCGCGTTCGACACGCTGTACGCCGAGGGGCAGCGCCGCTATGTCGAATCGCTCTCGACGTACGCGCGCCAGTTCCTGCAGATCATGGAGAAGCCCGACGTCGACCTGATCGAGGGCCTGTCGCCGGCGATTTCGATCGAGCAGAAAGCGACCAGCCATAACCCGCGGTCGACTGTCGGCACCGTCACCGAGATCCACGATTACCTGCGCCTGTTGTTCGCGCGCGTCGGCGATCCGCACTGCCCCGACCACAACATCGTGCTCGAAGCGCAGAGCGTGGCGCAGATGGTCGATCACGCGCTGCAGCTGCCCGAAGATACGAAACTCATGATCCTGTCGCCGCTGATCGTCGGCCGCAAAGGCGAGCAGGCCGACCTCTTCGACGAGCTTCGCGCGCAGGGCTTCGTGCGCGTGCGCATCGACGGCAAAGTGCACGAAATCGACGAGCTGCCGAAGCTCAAGAAGAACATCAAGCACACCGTCGAGGTGGTGGTCGACCGCCTGAAGGTGCGGCCCGAATTGAAGCAGCGCCTCGCCGAATCGTTCGAGACTGCGCTGCGCCACTCCGACGGGCGCGCGCTGGCCGTCGAGATGGACAGCGGCAAGGAGCATTTGTTTTCAGCGAAGTTCGCGTGCCCGATCTGCACGTACTCACTGCCCGAGCTCGAGCCGCGGCTTTTTTCTTTCAACAATCCGATGGGCGCGTGCCCGCGCTGCGACGGCCTCGGCCACATCAGCTTCTTCGATCCCAAGCGCGTCGTCGCTTATCCGCATCTGTCGCTGGCGGCGGGCGCCATCCGCGGCTGGGACAAGCGCAACCAGTTTTATTTTCAGATGCTGCAATGCCTCTCCACGCACTACCGTTTCGATCTCGAAGCGCCGTACGAGGACCTGGCCGCGCCCATCCAGAACGCGATACTGCACGGCTCGGGTGCCCAGAAGATCAAATTCATCTACGTCGGCGAGCGCGGCAACAAATCCCAGCGCGAGCACACGTTCGAAGGCATCATCCCCAACCTCGAGCGGCGCTACCGCGAAACCGATTCGCTGGTCGTGCGCGAAGAGCTCGCCAAATACCTGAACAGCCAGGTGTGCCCCGAATGCGAGGGCACGCGGTTGCGGCGCGAGGCGCGCAACGTGCGCGTGGCGGGCCAGGCCATCTACGAGATCAGCGCGCTGCCGCTGAAGCAGGCCGCGCGGTTTTTCGGCGAGGTCAAAATTACGGGCGCCAAGCTCGCGATTGCCGACCGCATCATCAAGGAAATCATCAACCGCATCGCTTTCCTCAACGACGTCGGGCTCGATTACCTGTCGCTCGACCGCTCCGCCGACACGCTGTCCGGCGGCGAAGCGCAGCGCATCCGTCTCGCCAGCCAGATCGGCTCGGGGCTGACCGGCGTCATGTACGTGCTCGACGAGCCGTCGATCGGGCTGCATCAGCGCGATAACGCGCGCCTGCTCGACACGTTGAAGCGCCTGCGCGACATCGGCAATACGGTGATCGTCGTCGAGCATGATCAGGACGCCATCGAGCACGCTGATCACGTCGTCGATATCGGCCTCGGCGCCGGCGAGCACGGTGGCCGCATCATCGCGCAGGGCACGCCCGACGACATCCGCAACAACCCCGAATCGCTGACCGGCCAGTACCTGACCGGACGCCGGCGCATCGAAGTGCCGGGCCTGCGTCATAAGCCCGACCCCAAACGCCTGCTCCATATTGAAGGCGCGCGCGGCAATAATCTCAAAAGCGTCAGTGTCGATGTTCCGGTCGGGCTGCTCGTCTGCGTGACCGGCGTCTCCGGCTCCGGCAAGTCGACGCTCATCAACGACACGCTGTACACCGCGGCCGCGCACCATCTTTACGGCAGCACCGCAGAGCCGGCCGCGCACGATGCGATGAACGGGCTCGAGCATTTCGACAAGGTGGTCAACGTCGATCAAAGCCCGATCGGGCGCACGCCGCGTTCCAATCCGGCGACCTATACGGGACTATTCACGCCGATTCGCGAACTGTTTGCCGGCGTGCCGATGGCGCGCGAGCGTGGCTACGGGCCGGGGCGCTTCTCTTTCAACGTCAAAGGCGGGCGCTGCGAAGCGTGCCAGGGCGATGGCGTGCTCAAAGTCGAGATGCATTTCCTGCCAGACATCTACGTGCCATGCGACGTTTGCCATGGCCAGCGTTACAACCGCGAGACGCTCGAGATCCAATACAAAGGCAAAAGCATTACGCAGGTGCTCGCGATGACGGTCGAGCAGGCGGCGGAATTTTTTGCGGCGGTGCCCGTCGTCGCGCGCAAGCTGCACACCTTGCTCGATGTCGGGCTGGGCTACATCACGCTGGGCCAGAGCGCGACGACGCTATCGGGCGGCGAGGCGCAACGTGTGAAATTGTCGCTCGAACTGTCGAAGCGCGACACCGGCCGCACCTTGTACATTCTGGATGAGCCGACCACCGGCCTGCATTTTCACGACATCGACCTGCTGTTGCGCGTGCTTCACCGCTTGCGCGATCACGGCAACACCGTCGTCGTCATCGAGCACAACCTGGATGTCATCAAGACCGCCGACTGGATCATCGACCTCGGCCCCGAAGGCGGCGACGGCGGCGGGCGTATCATTGCCGAAGGCGCGCCGGAAGTCATTGCCAAGACAGCCGCGAGTCACACAGGGCAGTACTTGAAGAACGTATTGGTGTGACATGCTGGTGATTAGGTGATTAAGTTATTAAGTGATTAAAATCGCGCCCCAGGGCCCACTCAATCACCTAATCACTTTTAATCACTTAATCACGCACTAACAGTGAACCCGCGCGAACTTCTGCTGGGCAGCTTCAAGACCGCGGTCGCCGCGGCCGATCCGCTGCACGTTGTGCCACGACATCTGCCGGCGCCGCCCGCCGGCCGCACGCTGGTCGTCGGCGCGGGAAAAGCCGCTGCAGCAATGGCGCTGGCCGTCGAGCAGCACTGGCCCGCGGGCGCGCCGCTCGACGGCACGGTCATCACGCGCTATGCGCACGGAGTGCTCACCAACCGCATCAGCGTGATCGAAGCCGGCCATCCGGTGCCCGACGAAGCCGGCGAAAAGGCGGCGCAGCGCATATTCGACAGCGCGAGACGCCTGTCGAAAGACGATCTGCTGCTCGTGCTGGTGTCGGGCGGCGGCTCTGCCTTGCTCAGCCTGCCGGTCGAATCGATTTCGATGGCCGACCTCAAAGCCGTGACCAAAGAGCTGTTGCGCTGCGGCGCGATGATCCAGGAAATCAACACGGTCAGAAAACATCTGTCGCTGATTCAGGGCGGCCGGCTGGCCGCCGCATGCAAAGCCAAAATCCTTGCGCTGGTGATTTCGGACGTAACAGGCGACGATCCGACGCACATTGCGTCAGGCCCTTGCGCTCCCGACCCGACCACCTATAAGGATGCCCTCGACATTCTCGTGCGTTACGAGTGCAAAATCCCGCCGGCGGTACAAGCAACGCTCGAGCGGGGCATGCGTGGCGAGCTCGCTGAAACGCCCAAGCCCGGCGACAAGATATTCTCGCGCACCGAAAATCGCGTGATCGCGACCGCACAGCAATCACTGCAGGCCGCGGCAACATTTTTCGAAGCCGCCGGCGTGCGCGCGGCGATTCTCGGCGACAGCGTGACTGGAGAGGCGCGCGAAGTCGCCAAGGTCTACGGCGCCCTCGCGCGCCAGGCAAAAGCACACGGCCAGCCTTGGCAGACGCCGGTCGCGCTTATTTCCGGCGGCGAGTGCACGGTCACCGTGCGCGGCAAAGGCCGTGGCGGACGCTGCGCAGAATTTCTGCTTTCGCTCGTCGACGATCTGAAAGGCGCGGACGGCATACACGCGCTCGCGTGCGACACCGACGGCATCGACGGCACCGAGGACAATGCCGGCGCGATCGCGGCGCCTGACTCTCTGTCGCGCGCCGCGAAACTCGGTGTGCACGCCGACAAGCTGCTCGCCAACAACGATGGCTACAGTTTTTTCGCCACGCTCGACGACCTCGTCGTCACCGGCCCGACGCGCACCAACGTGAACGATTACCGCGTGATTCTCGTTCTTTGAGTTAAAGAGCCTGGATTCGATCCGTTCGTGCTGATGGTTAGAAGCACGAGCATCCCGCTTATCGGGTAAGCCGTTATCCCGTCTAACCATGGGCGAACGGTTGAATATTCCCTGCCGATTGACAGTTGCCGCCGATCGGCGCGCAATGGCATACGCAAGCCCGTAAAACAATAATCATCAGGAGGAGTCAATGAAAACAGAACTCATGTATTTGCTGTGGGTCACGCTGCTGACCGCGCTCATCTGGATTCCCTACGTCCTCGACCGCGTCATGGTCGAAGGCCTGGCAGGCGCAGTCGGCTATCCCGCGAATCCCAAGCCGCAATCGCCGTGGGCGCAACGCATGAAGGCGGCGCATTACAACGCAGTCGAAAACCTGGTCGTGTTCGCGGCGCTCGTGCTGATCGCGCATGACGCCGGCGTCAGCAACAATGCGACCGCGATGGCGTGCATGATTTATTTCTGGGCACGCGTGACGCATCTCGTGGCGTACGCATTTGCGATTCCGTGGGTACGCACGCTTTCTTTCAGCGTCGGGTTTGCCTGCCAGATGACAATCGCGTACCAACTGCTCGCGCGCTGACGATGTACAGATCTGCCTTCGTTCTTGCCGGCGTGATTTTCCTGGCGTCATGTGCGGTGGCGCCGCCTCAGACTACTTCCGCCGCGCTTGCCGCCCTCGCGCCGACCGGAAAGCTGAGGGTCGGTATCAACTACGGCAATCCCGTGTTTACCGCGCAGGGCTCCAGTAGCGGCGAAGGCGCGGGCATCGCGGTTGATCTCGCGCGGGAGTTAGGCAAACAGCTAGGTGTTGCAGTCGAGTTGGTCAGCTACCACTCCGGTGGACAGCTGACGGCGGGATTGACTGCTGGCGGCTGGGACGTAGCAATCCTGGCATTCGAGCAGGAGCGCACCAACGTGATTCACTTCAGCGCGCCCTTTGCCGAGACTGATGCCACCTACCTGGTGCACGCCCGGTCGCCTCTGCGCGCTGCGGCGGACGTGGATCAAAAAGGCGTGCGCATCGCCGTCTCAGCGAAGGGGGGCAACGATCTTTTCCTGACTCGCACGTTGAAAAACGCGACGCTCGTACGCGCATCGAGTCCCGAAGCCGCTTTCAGGCTTTTCGTCGCGGAGAAGCTGGAAGCCTACGCAAATCTGAAACCCGGACTCTTGGATAGCGTCGATCAGGTTCCGGCTTTGCGCATGGTGGAGGGGCGCTATACGGTGATCGGCTACGCAGCCGGCGTTCCCAAAGGCCGCGAGGCCGGCGCGAAATATCTGAGCGAATTTATCGAGTACGCCAAAGCCTCCGGACTGATCGCCAGGTTAATCGAGAAAAGCGGCATCCGCGGTTTAGCGGTTGCGCCCAAGGCTCCTGTTCACTAGAGGAGGAACGCCCGGACGGCTTGCGAGCCACAATTCGCTACGGCCCGCAGGATATCCATTGCCCATTCAAGGGTACCGACACTCAAGGCAGAACGTATGAATTCACACCGCAGCAGCGGACCTCTTGAGCGAATCAAATTATCGGGCCTGGCTTGTTTTCATCCAGCAATCGCCGTATTCGCGTTGGCTGCTGTTGCGCACGCGCAGGAATATCCAAACCGTCCCGTTCGCCTGATAGTTTCATCGTCGCCGGGAAGCGGCGTGGATATCGTCGGGCGCATGATCGGGCAACGCATGAGCGAAATTCTCGGGGCGCCTTTCGTCGTCGACAATCGCGCGGGCGCCGGCGGCATGCTCGGCGTGCAGCTGGTCTCGCGCTCGGCGGCCGACGGTTATACGCTGCTGATGGTCGCGCCGTCGTTTACGATTGCGGCGAGTTACGAACGCGATCTGCCGTTTGACGTGATCCGCGATTTTTCGCCGGTGGGTCAGGCCACCACAGGTCACTACATCGTCGTCGTGCATCCGTCGCTGCCGGTATTCACATTGAAAGAACTCATCGCACTCGCGAAGGCGCGGCCGGGCCAGCTCAATTTCGGTTCGGGCGGCAACGGCAACTCGAGCCACCTGGCGGCGCAATATTTCCGCAGCATGACCGGCATCGACATCGTGCACGTGCCTTACAAGGGATCAGGGCCTGCCGTCACCGATCTGATCGCGGGTCAGATTCAACTCATGTTCGCCAACATCTCAGCGGCCGTGCCTTACGTGAAAAGCGGCCGCTTGCGCCCGCTGGCCGTCACCGGCGAAAAACGCGCGCTGGCACTGCCCGATTTGCCGACGGTAGTTGAAGCGGGTGTGCCCGGCTATGTCGTCACGAACTGGTTCGGCGTCGCCGTACCTGCGCACACGCCGCCCGAAATCATTGCCAAACTCAACACGGCACTGACAGCTGCCATGCGTGAGCGCGATATGCGCGAGCGGCTGGCCGGCGAAGGCGCCGAACCGGCGCCCGGAACACCCGCCGAATTCGGCAAGTTGATCGCGCGCGAAGTGGCGATCTGGGCAAAGGTCGTCAAATCGTCTGGTGTAAAGTAGCGGCAGCCTAAAAAATACTCCTCGTCCGCGCCAGCGGGCGAGGCAATGTAACGCCAAGCAAATTCAAGAGGACCACAGCAATGCCGACTGCTCACGTCGCCGCCGACCTGGACATGCACTACCTGATCGACGATTTCACCGATCCGTGGAGCAAACCGGAAACCATTTTGCTCTTGCACGGCAGCAGCGAGAGCAGCGCAATGTGGTTCGGCTGGGTGCCGCACCTCGCGCGCCGGTTTCGCGTGGTGCGCCCGGACATGCGCGGCTTCGGAAAATCGACGCCGATGCCGCGCGACTACGCCTGGAAGATTGACGACGTCGTCGACGACTTCGCGAACTTGATGCAGCAACTCGGCATCGAACGCTTTCACCTCGTCGGGGCAAAAATCGCCGCCACCCTCTCACGCCGCCTCGCCGCGCGCTTTCCCGATCGCGTGCAAACGCTGACGTTAATTGGCGCGCCGCCGCCGCGCCGCGATCACAAGCCCGGCACGCTCGATTCGTGGCTCGGCCGGATCGAGCGCGAAGGCGTCGAGAGCTGGGCGCGCAGCACCATGGCCGGCCGCCTCGGCAGCAAATTTCCGCGCGCAGGATATGACTGGTGGGCGAAGCTGATGGGCGGCACGCCGCAATCGACCGCGCTGGGGTTCGTCGGCACCATCCCGAGTTGGAACGTTGCCGCCGACCTGCCGAAGATAAAATGCCCGACGCTGGTCATCACTACCGAAGGCAGCGCGCTCGGCACGGTCGACGACACGCGCGCGTGGCAGCAGAAAATTCCAAATTCGACTTTGGTCGCGCTGCCCGGCGATTCATTTCATGCCGCAGCGACGGATGCGGACCGCTGCGCGCAGGAAGTGCGGGAGTTTATTTTGCGCGAGCGGGGAAAGCGCGCGTAATCAGATTTGGCGGTAATGCATTCTTCCCCGAGGGCAGCCCGGGAGGCCAGAATGACTTTTTTTCCGCAGTATCCGCTGCCGCGCATGGTGGCGACGGCGTGGCTGCTCGCGTCGGTCGTGATGCTGATCCGCACGCTGTTGCGTCCCGAACTCTACGGCAACGACCGGGCCGGGCCACGCTAAAGTAATGCATTCGGATGATTTTCCGTTCGGAACAGTCCTAGTGCTCCCGCGTATCCCGGGCCAACATTTCATTCGTGCGGCTGATCATGCCTTCGAGTATTTCCTCGCTGAGTTTGAGCATCTCGGGCTGATTGAGTGCCGTTGCCGAAATCCGGCCGCGCAGGATGTTCAGGATGGCCTTGTGTACCGATTCCTTCTGATTATGGTCGAGCGATCGCGTGATGGTCGCAAGTAAATATTCGATGACTATGTTCTGGACGGCCAGTTGCGCCATCAGCATGGTTACGGGGTCGGTCGGGTCAGCCTCGCTCATGTGATTTCTCCGAATGCTCGGTTTTCACTCCGCTCTCACTTTTGATGAAGCTAAACCGCGACCAGCGAGGATGCCGGCGGCAATGAAACGCCGCGCATTCTGTTGATAGTCAGCGCCGCCTCGTCCAGCGTGCGCAGCGTACCGGTGTCGAGCGGCAGGGCCTGCGCGC